>ASHK01000391.1 GCA_000695745.1 Vibrio madracius
CTATGCATGGTGGCTCAAGAAGCTCTATACCTAGGAATGAAACCGTCAAGCCAGGTTCGACAGTCGGTGCAATTGGTACCGAAATCGAGAAGTTCATCAAAGCGAACAACAAAAACAATCCACGCAATAAGTTTTCTATCGTGAAAGATTTTTGTGGACACGGCATTGGTTCAGAGTTCCACGAAGAACCACAAGTGGTGCATTACAAAAACAATGACCGCCGTGTACTGAAAGAGGGCATGGTGTTCACTATCGAACCAATGATCAATGCCGGTAAATTTGGCTGTAGCATCGACGCAGACGACGACTGGACCGTCTACACTGGCGACGGTAAAAACTCTGCACAATGGGAACATACTATTGTCGTAACCAAAACAGGGTGCGAAGTATTGACCTTACGCAGCGACGAGTCCATTCCTCGCCATATGAACAATATCTAATCATTGCACTTCAATTTGTAAATATCCCCAATCAATGGGGATATTTTTTATCTGTACCGTTTTGGTATAACCGTAGTTAGAAATCTTTTTTGCTTGCACGGATCGCACCCATGACTTTTCAGAGCCCGACCACATTTAGCGACGAACAACTCTCGATCAGCGAGTTAAAGTCACAACTAGACACCTTTTCTGAGCACCAGAAACAAGCGTTTCTCAATCATCACCCGATCACAGACTTAGTCTTAGGCCGCTCAGATTACATAGATCAACTGCTCAATCGTTTGTGGCAATTCACAGGTCTCGCCAATCAAACCAATTTGGCATTAGTCGCGGTAGGCGGATATGGTCGTGGAGAGTTACACCCGCTGTCGGATATCGATATTCTGGTCGTATCCCGCAAAAAGCTTCCGGCAAACCTAGAGAGTACTGTCAGCGAATTCATTACCCTACTTTGGGATCTGAGATTAGAGGTCGGCCATGCAGTAAGAACCGTGCAAGAATGCGTCGACATTGGTCAATCAGACTTAACCGTCGCCACAAATCTTCAGGAAGCACGGTTATTATGTGGCAGTGAAGATACCTTTGCCTCGCTCAAAAGCCAAATTGACTCTGAAGATTTTTGGCCTCAGAAACCTTTTATCATGCCAAAATCGAAGAACAACGCGCTCGTCATGCCAAGTATCACGACACCACATACAATCTAGAGCCGGATATTAAGTCCACGCCGGGCGGACTGCGTGATATCCATACGCTAAGTTGGGTCGCACGCAGTCATTTTGGTGCGACCTCTTTATATGAAATGAGCCGATTTGGTTTCCTCACCGACGCCGAGTACCGAGAGCTCGTCGAGTGCCAGAACTTTCTCTGGCGCGTGCGCTTTGCACTGCATATCGAGCTGCGTCGCTACGACAATCGGCTAACCTTCGCTCATCAAGCTCAAGTCGCCGAGAACTTAGGTTTTGTCGGGGAAGCAACGTAGCAGTCGAAATGATGATGAAAGAGTTCTACCGCACACTACGACGTGTCGCTGAACTCAATAAAATGTTGCATGAAACTTCTTTGATCAAGCCATCGTCAATAAGGGCAAAATTCAAGACGCTATCATTCTTAATGAGGATTTCCAACGTCGAGGCAAGCTCATTGAAGCACGAAAGCCAGCACTATTTCAGGCAAGGCCAGAAACCATCTTAGATATGTTTATTCATATCGCGAATGACTCGAGCATTGAAGGGGTCAGCCCTGCAACCCTGCGTCAGTTACGCACTGCTCGTCGTCGATTAAACAAGTTTTTGCACACCATTCCGGCTGCAAGAGAGAAGTTTATGGATCTGGTGCGTCACCCTAACGCATTGCACCGAGCATTCCGCTTAATGCACAAACTCGGAGTCTTGTCAGCTTACCTGCCTCAGTGGAGTCAAATCGTCGGACAAATGCAATTTGACCTGTTCCATGTTTATACCGTTGATGAGCATAGTGTCCGTCTACTTAATCATATTCACACTTTTAGCATCGAGGAAAACTATCCGAAGCACCCAATTTGCTGCGAAGTCTACCCTAGAATGCAAAAGAAAGAATTGCTTATCCTCGCGGCGATTTTTCATGACATAGGTAAAGGCCGCGGTGGCGATCACTCTGAGATCGGCGCTGTTGAAGCGTATGATTTTTGTATGGAGCACGGCCTGTCTAAACCAGAAGCAAAATTAGTCTCATGGTTGGTTCAAAATCACCTTCTGATGTCGGTGACAGCTCAACGTCGTGATATTTACGATCCTGATGTGATCATTGAATTCGCCAAAAAAGTTCGCGATGAAGAATACCTTGAATATCTAGTTTGCCTCACTGTTGCTGACATTTGTGCAACCAACCCAGAGCTCTGGAATAGCTGGAAGCGGACTTTACTTGCCGAGCTTTTCTACTCAACACAGCGAGCCTTGAGAAGAGGATTAGAGAACCCAGTGGATGTGCGTGATCGCATCCGCCACAATCAACAACTCTCTTCTGCCCTATTACGCAAACAAGGTTTAATGCTCGTGAAATTGAAGTCCTTTGGCAACGATTCAAAGCCGATTACTTTTTAAGGCACACTCACAAACAGATCGCGTGGCACAGCGAGCATATACTCAACTTAGAAGAGCCAACTAAGCCTCTGGTTTTAATGAGTAAAAATGCAACACGTGGCGGTACCGAAGTGTTTGTCTATTGCCAAGACCAGCCGGCACTATTTGCAACGGTCGTCGCTGAGCTTGACCGTCGTAATTTCAACGTTCATGACGCTCAAATCATGACCAGCAAAGATGGCTTTGTTCTCGATACCTTTATGGTGTTAGACCAACACGGTGATGCGATTGATGT
>ASHK01000392.1 GCA_000695745.1 Vibrio madracius
ACTTTATGGGGTCACTTCATCAAGGCTGGTTTTTTGACCACTCAATTAGCTTTAGCCCGGGTGGCCATCCACCCTCGGAGTGACCAGCATTTTTCCAAAGTGGTACACATACATACCGAATGCGAATGCCCAAAGTCCTGCACTAATATCAATCATTAGGAACATATGTTGTGGCCAGACCGCCACACCTATACTACGAATAACTGCGGCAACCATAATGGCCACAAACGCCCATGTCATATTAGGACCTTGATAGATAGCACGACCTGTATGCCCCCATCGTCACGCGACTGATCATAGATAAAACCACGCCACCTAACGCACCGACCGCAAACAAGTGCAGCATAGCGTGCGATGCAAAAGCGTCCGTGAGTACGCCTCGGTACAACAAACTTAATGGTAGACATAGGTACGTCAGCATTAATGACCAAACCAAGGGTTCTGAGAAGGTCAGCCAAGGCTTCCAGCGCAACCATCGTACTAGTTGGAACACCCCTGCAATCAACATAAGCGGTTTACCCAACGCAGCAAATGACAAGGGGAAAAAGCTTAAGACAAATAGCCCCATCAGAGGCAGTGTTGCTAGCCATTCGAGCCAAATGAGTGGTTGAGGTTTATCAAACTGGAATCGGCGAGAAGAAAAAAACGGTATCACTCGCCCACCCATCACTGAGATCAAGATGGTGAACCACCAGATCATAGCGCCCCAGACCGCACTTGAACTAAATGGCGGCATTCCTTTTACAGTGGCATAGCTGGCGAAGTTGGCAAAAATTGCTAATAAAAACAAAGGCACAAAAAACAAATTCTTCCAGCCTTTCGATTGATAAACCCTAAAGCCTACTTCATAAGCGGCTAGTAGTATGAACAGAGACTCGATACTAGAGGTTAACCATAAAGGGACTGGTAACCAAAACAAGACTCGAGTTAGCCCCCATAACGCGACGAGCAACAACAAGCGATAGTGTTTGGTTCCATTCACTCCTGTCCATGTTTGAACCGCTGTTAAAACAAAACCAACGACAATTGCCATTGCAAAACCGAAGATCATTTCATGGGCATGCCACCATAACGCTGGGACTTGCAGTGCCTCAGGTTGACCTTTTTGGAACATGATGACCCACGCCACCACAGCAAAAATGGCATAAACGCTTCCGAGTAAGAAAAAAGGACGGAAACCAAGACGAAGCCAAGCAGGTATCTTTTCTTCGACCTTTTTATCAGTAATATTTAGCATAGTGACTCACTTAAAATGACATACTCTTGCGCAACTGCACAAATCATACCAACAAAAAGAACCCCGTATTCCGGGCGATGAATGCATAATCCCCCTACTAAAAAGTCAATTAGACACACTTAAAAATAAAGTCATAATGACTCTATTGGGTTAATTTTATACCACCCAGAATTTGATCTCTTTGCTATACGAATCAACCACAAATTAGTACTCTTACGTTCACTTTATTCTGGTTGATAATATAGAGAATAGACAATGAAAATGGTTGCGGTCACAGCTTGCCCTACGGGTATTGCCCATACATACATGGCAGCAGACGCTATTCGAAAAGCAGCTCAAAAAGAAAATATTGGCATCAAAGTGGAGACGCAAGGTGCTATGGGCATTGAAGGACAACTGAGTACTCAAGATATTGCTACCGCCGATCTGGTACTGATTGCTTCAGATATTGAAGTGGAGCACAGAGCCCGGTTTACAGGCAGTAAGATACATTGCGTCACCATCGAAGAAGTACTGACTGACGTTGACTCGGTTGTGCAACGTTGTATGGGGATTATTAGAGGTTAACCTTGATAGAACGTAGAATCACCTTTGTCCTGCCAGAAGATGGCTTTTCTGGTTGGAAAATTCATCGCTTAAAAACACTGAGTGCCATGTTTCGCTCAGTAGTGATTCTGCGTAACTTAACCTGTTGGGACAGTGCCAATGTGGAACAGCCATTGCGCATTCTGTCTCTAGCAGGTAAACAAGATGACCTTTGCCAACTCCACATCGAAGGTTCTGATGCTGAGTTGGCCTGCATGGTTTTGATGGATTTTATCGCCGAGCACTTCATGCTGGTTAACACCGCCCATCGTTCCAACAAACACGCCAACACATCCTTGCTGACTGGACTGAATACCTTCCGGCTGCCTTTGACATCGATTACCATTTTGCTCGTTGTAATTACAGTGACAAAGCCGCAATTATCAAGAAAATTGCTCAATTAACAACGCAAGATAACCGTCTAGTTATTGAACAAAGCTTACTCAAAAGAGAGCAATATTCTTCGACAGCCACAGGAAAGTTCATCGCCCTACCACACATACTAACCAGTGATGTTGAGAGAGCTTCGCTGACTGTCATTAAGTGTGAACATCCCGTTGATTGGCAAGCTCCCAAACTTGGTGCGGTAACCTTGGTCATCGCGTTAGTACTGCCCGCTCCTCCAGAGCGAGCTTTACTGGTCAGCTTCACCCATTTAACCAAATCATTATTGGACGAAGAGTTTTGTCACTTGCTGACCACCAGCAGAGAGCCAGAAGCCATTAGAGCAATATTAATTCATCAGTTAGTCAAAGGTCAGCGTAACCACGCCCTATAGCAACACTTGGCGATACTCACTTGGTGTTTGTCCCGTTCTCGACTTAAATACCCTAAAAAAGTAATTTACATCTTGATAGCCACAACGTGTTGCCACTTCTTGTAGCTTAAAGTCGTACTTCTTAAGCATAAACTTAGCTCGTTCCATCCTAACCCATGTGATGTAGTCCGCTAAGGTCATATGCCCCTGCTGCCTAAACAATCTAGACAGATGGTTAGGACTAATATGGAATCGCCGAGCGATACTCGTTCGCGTGATAGTACGATGAAAGTTTTCTTGGATGTAAATACAAATGCCCTGATATAGGTCTCCACTTCTTAGGTTATCAGAAGGCTCAGAAACCATAGATTGGCTATACGATAGCAAAGCCATCAACAAATGCTCATCCATTGGCGATTTTTTAGGTTCACGAGCAATCGCATTTAACGCTCCAAGAATGTGGTCTATGGCATGACCCGTACGTGTTGGAACACTGTGTTTCTGAATATCGTAAAACCCTTGCTCTCCTTGTCGCTTGCTCACCAAGCTAAATCCCAATTGACGTTTGCCAAACAACAAGCTCAATACAGAACAATCGCCTTGCCAATTTGGTTTGTTCCAGCAGTTTGGCGGAATGTATAAGGCATCCCCCGACAATACTTTGATGGTTGAAATACCTTGCTCGGGATCTTCAAGCTCATTCTCATACTCCCCACTGATCACCAACTCAAGTCGAGGAAAGTTGACTTGATAACTGAAGGGTGGCGGCGTGAGCTGATCTGCTGCAAACCAAATTCGGTTGAAATGCTCTCTTTCAGCAATCAAGGTCTCAATTAAATTGTGGAACATCTAACTTACTTCTCCAGCTTACAAACAGAAATTTGAGCCGTTTTTCGTGAGCCACATCATGCATTTTGGCTTACAAATTAGGTTACAAAGCTCTAGCCAAGTCTAACATAATGATAATTGCGATAATAACCACAAAGAAAAATCAATACTTAAATAATTGATAAATAATAACTTTAATCCATATTAAGTATTGAGGTTAGGTTATATAAAATATTGAGCCAGTTCACATTAAATTTCCACTGTTACAATAATCCAGTAAAAGCCTTTATGGTGCTCTAAAACTTCTTGCCAAACCAACCGATAATTATCCTATCGAATGACTACACCGCTTCTCGGCTTAATCAGTGATCCTCATTCAGGATGCTGGCATGTTGTAAATGAGAAACCGAGTAGTCCAACCTCCACCTACAATGGTCAATAGGACAATCATTATGATTACGGATCTCATTAATGAAAAACTGATCTGCTTGAATCTAAAAGCTACGAGCAAGGACGAAGTCTTCGCAGAAATGGCGCAATTGCTCCAAGCTCAAGGCAGAATTAGCGATACAGCACAGTTTCTAACCGATATTTATGCTCGTGAAGAAATCGGTAATACCGGATTTGAAGATGGCGTTGCTCTGCCTCACGCGAAAAGTAAAGCTGTTATTGAACCCGCTGTCGCTATTGGTGTGAGCCAATCTGGAATTGATTACGGCGCGGAAGACGGTCAACCATCAAAACTCTTTTTTATGATCGCTTCTCCTGATGGCGGCTCTGATCATCACATTGAAGTACTTGCCGAGCTGTCTTCTAAACTGATCGAAGAGGGCTTTATCGAGAATTTCCTACAGGCAAACTCGGAGCAACACGCATTAGAGTTACTGCTTGCAAAGTCTGAAGCACCAACCAACCAACTCGAAGCGAATAAAGGCTTTTTGATTGGCGTGACTGGCTGCCCAACGGGTGTTGCCCACACCTACCTTGCTGCTGAAGCGCTAGAAAAAGGCGCAGCAGAACTTGGTTATCAAATTAAAGTCGAGACCAACGGCTCAATTGGCGTTAAAAACTCGCCGAGTGCCGAAGACATTGCACGAGCTGATGCCATTATCGTCGCTTCCGATAAGCAAGTGGATATGAATCGC
>ASHK01000393.1 GCA_000695745.1 Vibrio madracius
CCCATCGCACTTATGTAGCTGTCGGCTATTCTTGCCATCTCAGCAACTTGTTTTAATGCTGTTTGTTCTGTCATCGCTCTCTCCGAAGGACTTCTTTCACCTTCAAAACGGTAGGGTTAGTGTAATGTTTATTCGAGCTCAATCGGCTGCTCGACTGTCTATTTACGTCATTCCTGCTCATTACGCATTTGCATGGGCAGAAATCTACTCAAAGTATTCATTATCGCTGTTAGAAGATCTCTACCTACGCAGAGATGACGCTAAAAAGGATGAAGCAATTAAAGCGACCAAGGCACTCTCTGAGCACCTTGGTCATCATGATTAACGAGAAACGGCTTCCAGTTTCCAAATGTTATTCACGTAATCTCTGATGCTTCGGTCAGAGCTGAACTTACCAACTAAAGCAGTGTTCAGAATCGCTTTCTTCGCCCAACCCGCTTGGTCACGGTATTGCGCATCCATCGCTTCGTGTGCTTCAACATAAGAAGCAAAGTCAGCCAGACATAGATACGGGTCACCACCGTCTAGTAAGCTGTCGTATGTGGCACGCAATAGACCTGGTTTTCCTGGTGTAAAGTCATCGCCTAACAACAGATCCAAAGACGCTTTTAATAGAGGGTCTGCGTTGTAGTAATCGTATGGGTTATAACCCGCCGCTTTCACTCGTTTTACGCCATCAACGTCTAGACCGAAGATGTAGATATTTTCATCACCAACTTCTTCACGAATCTCCACGTTCGCGCCATCCATCGTACCGATGGTCAACGCACCATTAAGCGCCATCTTCATGTTACCAGTACCAGATGCTTCCTTACCGGCCATAGAGATTTGTTGTGACACGTCCGCAGCAGGATGATGATCTCCGCCATGCTCACACGATAATCAGGAATAAATACCACTTTCAGCTTGCCGCCAATACGTGGGTCATTGTTTACTTTTTCTGCAATCTTGTTGATTGCAAAGATGATTTCTTTCGCTAGATGGTAACCTGGCGCTGCTTTCGCTGCGAAGAACACCACGCGAGGCACCATGTCGAAAGAAGGATCTTTCAATAGGCGATGGTAAAGCGCGAGAACGTGCAGAAGGTCAAGGTGCTGACGTTTGTACTCGTGTAGACGCTTGATTTGAACGTCGAAAATCGCGTTAGTATCTAACTCGATACCCATGTTGTCAGAAACCCAATCCGCTAGACGCTGTTTGTTTTGCTTCTTAACCGCCATGTATTCCTTTTGGAATTCCGCATCGTCAGCAAACTGGGCAATACCTTCAAGCTGTTCAAGTTTCGCAGGCCACTCGTTACCGATCTTCTCAGTGATCAAAGCAGATAGCCCTGGGTTACAGAACTTCAACCAACGACGAGGAGTAATACCATTGGTCACGTTGTGTAAACGCGTTGGGTACATCGCGTGGAATTCTGGGAATAGATCCTTTTTAACCAACTCAGAGTGCAGAGCCGCCACACCATTCACCGCGTATGAACCAATAACACAAAGGTTTGCCATACGAACCATACGGTGGAAACCTTCTTGGATGATTGAAAGCTTGGCTTGCTTTTCACCATCTCCAGGCCACATTGCACGTACTTCTTGCAAGAAGCGGTGGTTAATTTCAAAGATAATTTCCATGTGACGCGGAAGTAGACGTTGAATCAACGACTCTGGCCATGTCTCTAGTGCTTCTGGAAGTAATGTGTGGTTTGTGTACGCAAATGTCTTTGAAGAAATCGCCCACGCATCATCCAACTCATGCCTTTCTCATCCATTAGGATGCGCATAAGTTCAGGAATAGCGATCGTAGGGTGAGTATCGTTGAGCTGAATCGTTTCTTGCTTCGGTAGCGAAGCGAGCGTGTAACCTGCGGCTTCATGACGGCGTAGAATATCGCGCACCGATGCAGCGGAGTGGAAATACTGCTGCATTAGACGCAGAGTCTTACCTTTCTCATGGTTATCATTTGGATAAAGAACTTTAGTGATGTTACCCGCGTCAATGAGCGCGTGTTGGGCTTCAAAATAGTCGCCATTGTTAAAGCTTGCTAGGGAGAACGGAGCAATCGCCTTACATTCCCATAGACGCAAAGGGTAGACCGTATCTGACTCATAACCGACGATAGGCAGATCCCATGGCATCGCTTTAACTGTCATGCCAGGAACCCATTTACGAACTTCTCTACCGTTTTTCGTGACGACTTCAACGTGGCCGTAGAAACCAATTTCTTGCGCCAGTTCTGGGCGTGCGACTTCCCAAGGGTAGCCTTCTACACCACACCAAGCATCAGGTGCCTCTTGTTGACGACCATCTTTGAAAGATTGTTTAAATAGACCGTACTCATAGTGAAGACCATAGCCCACTGTTGGGAATTCTTGTGCCGCACAAGAGTCCATGAAACATGCAGCAAGACGACCTAGACCACCGTTACCCAACGACGGATCACGCTCTTCTTCCAACAAGTCAGTAAGGTTGTGACCTAACTCAGCCATCGCTTCTGTAATTTGCTCATATAAGCCCATGCTGATCAGGTTGTTACCCGTCAATCGTCCAATCAAGAACTCAAGAGATAGGTAGTTAACACTTTTCGCTTTCTTAATACGCTCATCCGCTTCTGTTGCAAGCAGGTCAAAGGTAGTTAGCTCGGCTAATGCTCTACCCATCGCTAGATACCATTGGCGCTCAGAAGCGGCCTCGACAGTCGTGGCATACGTAGCAGACAGGTGCTTTTTAACACTTTGTTGGAAAGAAGCTTTATCAAATTGTTTTTGCTGAGTAGGTTTCATAAAGAAATCTCACTTTAAGTTTTTATCCATCTGTCCCATATCGTGCATGGTGACGTTTCCATAAACATCCTCCTAGTTCCGACTCCATGGAGGATGAGTGAGGAGGGCGTAGAGGGCGTACTCCCCTCCACTTAGTGATCGATCTCCCATTCCGGTTAACCATTCTGTTTTTTCTGGTGATAACGATCACGCCACGCTCACTTTTCACTCTAAGCGTTAATTAAGAAACATTTGCTATCCCTTCGTGGACTAAATACAAATTCTGCTGTTGAGATCACAAATAGCCTCGAAAAAAGCCGCAAATAACAAGGTTTTTTTGTATACATGACAGGCCAAACATTGGCTACACCCAACAATAAAAGTGACAAGTGTCACATTTATAAGGCGTAGTCGATGTAAAAAAAGCTTAAAAATCAAAATATCGTCTTCGATCAATATGTGTAGTACTCAGAGTCTCATACCATCGAAGACACAATAGAAAGCTATGGTGAATTGCTCCCTATTTCTAGACGGAGTAGAACATAATAAATTGGTAGGAAATATCGATGTGGATTCCTTCAAAACTGACTCGGCCAGGACGCTTACACAACGCAATCGTACGTCCGCGAGTATTGGACCTGCTAGCACAGGCTCCTTTTTATAAGCTTGTACTTTTTCGCTCACCTGCTGGCTATGGCAAAACGACAATGGCGGCACAGTGGCTATCTGATAAACCACATGTTGGTTGGTACAGTATCGACGAGAGTGACAACGACCCGTTCCGTTTTGTTAACTATCTGTTGCAGGCCATCAATAAAGCCACGAATAACACATGCCCAAATGCACAAACGCTAGCGGAACGCCGCCAATTTTCCTCACTGCACTCGCTATTTAGTGAAGTGTTTGCTGAGCTCACCAGTTATCACAACGAGTGCTATATCGTCCTCGATGATTATCACTTGATCACTGACGAAGACATTCATGAAGCAATGC
>ASHK01000394.1 GCA_000695745.1 Vibrio madracius
TACTGTTGACGTAACAATTCGTCGTATCCGTAAACACTTCGAGTCTGTTTCTGGTACACCAGAAATCATCGCGACGATTCACGGTGAAGGCTACCGCTTCTGTGGTGATCTAGAAGAGTAATCTCTTTCTAGCGAATAGATAAAAGGGACGCATCATGCGTCCCTTTTTAACATAGAGCCATTCAAATCAATATACCGTATCTACATTGACTTGTTTGTTGACCACCCAGGTCTGATTTTTGCCACCAACCAGCTGAACCGCCACATCCACTGGTTTGGTTATATTCACTTCGAGCTGCCAGTTAAATGCGACTTCCCATTGGTTTTCTGAGTGATTCCTCAACTCAAAATCATCGCCTTCAAACACCCAAGAAACGCTCCCTTGTTTCAATACGACCATCGTCACATCCATATCCGCAGGCAACTGTGTATCGGTCACGAGATTGAGAGCGCCATGAAGCATTTGTTCTTTAAGTAGTGCTGTCGTTTCACCAACCTTCGGCATCATATCAATCCAAAGGTTTGACTCTAAACGTACTGACTGCTGTTCTACATTAGCGGTATTTCCAGCCATCCATACTTTTGAGTCTGTCGCTGGAGACGTCGCACAACCAGCTAGAGCGACTGATAGTGCGAGTGCTGTGAGTATTTTCTTCATTTTGATTCCTTACTTTCCAACCACATTTTAAGTACTTGAATATCATTGTGATATTCGTTTTTAATCTCTTCAACCCAATCTTCAATATTTTCCCACCATGCTGGCATATCTGGCGACTGAGCTTTTTTGAGCAACCGATTGAATTCGTTTTAATCCAATAGAACCGGCCGCACCTTTAATTTTATGAGCCTCTGAGGCGATACCCGACTGATCTTTCGCTGTCATATTAGAATCTAAAATCTCGATGTAGTCTGGCATCATTTTTTCGAACATAGCGATGCTATCGTACACTGGTTTTGTTCCTACAATATCAACGTAAGAATCCAACATATCGAAGTCTAACAAGCGGTTAAATAGTTCATTGTTCATATCCGTTGTTTCCATCTCCACGCCCTCTTGCTCGTCTACCAACACTTCATCTACTGCAAACATATTGATCACTTCAGTTAGCGCTTTAACGCTCAGTGGTTTACTAATCGCGTCATCCATCCCTTGCTTCAGATATTCTTGTTTATCTTTTAGAACGTTGGCCGTTAGGGCAACTAACGGAGGTAACTGCTCATAATGCTCTCTGAAGTATTGAGCAACATCAAAGCCAGTCATATCGGGTAATTGGATATCCAACAACGCAAGATCGTAGTCCTCCGGTTTGAACTTCTCGATAGCTTCCTCACCGGTCATCGCCACGCTCACGTTATGCCCTAAGCTTTCCAGCAGCGAACGGGCAACGGTAATATTGAGCTCAATATCTTCCAATAAGAAAATATTCAGACTGCCTTGTTGCTTCATTTCGACCGGTGCTAACTGTTGAGCATTGGCACAAGGCACATTGATAGAAACAGTAAAAGTACTACCAAATCCCTCTTCACTGTCGACAGTAATGTCACCACCCATCATTTTGATCAATTGCTTAGACACAGCTAGCCCTATACCTGTGCCCACTGCATGCAAATTGTCTTTACCAGACTTCACTTGATAGTACATTGCAAAGATCTTATCGAGCTCTTGTTGAGGAATACCAATGCCGGTATCTTCAATCTCAATGATGATATGAGCATAGTTGTCCTCAATATCCGCACTGATGGTCATCACTACGCCACCTTGCTTAGTGAACTTCATAGCGTTACTCACCAGATTCCAAATGACCTGACGTAAACGCGTGGCATCCACAACCACTCCTTCAGGAAGGTCGGTTAAGCGCTCAAGGTCAAATCGCAATCCTTTTTGTTCTGCCATAAGCGCAGAAATGCTTTCAAGTTCAGTGACAAAGTCTTCAAAATTCAGTGGTTCTGGAAACAGCTCTAGTTTGCGGCGATCAAACTTGTCCATATCAATAATGTCATTAAAAATATGCCCAAGAGTAATAGCGCTCACATTGATGGTTTGCATATGCTTACGCTGCTCATTATCAAGTTGGCTATCTAGTAACATTCGGCTTAAACCGACGATGCCATTTAACGGCGTGCGCAATTCATGACTAATGGTCGAGATAAACGTTGTTTTGTCTCGACTGGCTTTCTCTAAAGACTCTTGATGACGTTTACGCTCAGTGATATCACGACCAAAACCTACTAGACCAAGGTGTTTACCATCTTTACTGTAGAACGGCACTTTACGCAGTTCATAGAAACACTTCTTGCCATCGGGATACTCTAGCCACTGCTCATAAGTTAGCGCTTGGTTGTCCCCCATCACTTTGTGGTCGGTTTCCACCACTTGCTTAGCAATCTCTTCGGAGTACACATCCCATGGCGTTAGACCCACAAGTTCTTTTTCTTTTCGACCCGTTAGCTCTTCCATTGCTCGGTTACAACCAGAGAACACCCCTTCAGCATTGCGGTAATAGATCAAGTCTGGTGAAGCATCGATAAAGGAGCGTAATAAAGCGGTTCGCTCAGCCAGCTCTAGTTGGGTACGTTCACGTTGAAACACCTCGTTCTCAAGATCTTTCATTGCCTCTTCTCGCGCTTCTTCCGCTTTTTGACGCTCTTCAATTTCTTGATTGAGTTTACGAATATTTTGTTGCAGCTTGTGGTTCAAATCTTGGTCACGCGAACGCATGTCTTTTAGCTTGGAAACCATTTTGGATAAACGCTGACGTGATTCTTCCAATTGGTCGACGACAACAGAGAGAAAATACACCGCCCATGGCGTAATAAGCAGACCGAAGAAGACCGAACGGACAATATCGATATCGTCTACGCGTCCATTCAAAACAAGGGTGATACCCACCTGAACCACAACGCTAACGCCACTAAAGCCAATGCAAGAAGAATAGAAAAACGAACAATGCCGAGCTTCACTAACAAGTCGATCATAATATTGAGCGAGTTTTTGATAGGTTTCATTCAGCACTCCGTGCGTTACAACTAGCCTAAGTCTATCATTAAGCCAGAAGCTTCACACGGTAGTAGAATTATTTGAGAACAGGTTTGTGATAAATAAACGGATTCGGAGTCAATGAGCCCTGTGAACCCTCTTTGGTTAACACACGCCCTAGCTCTGTCATCGCCAACCAGCGATTCTCACACCAAAGTGGTGATAACAAGGTTGGTCTTCGAGCTGATGACGATACGCGGTGAAAAATAATGGTTGCTGGTGTGCGTCGAATCATCTCACTGGCCACATCCAAATAAAACTCTAGCGTTGGCGCTTCTAATCTCCCAGCTCGCCATGCCTTAGCCATGGTGCTGCCTTCAACAATGTGTAAACCATGCAGTTTTATGCCATCGGTACCTGTCGCTAGTACTTTGTCTAAAGTAATAAGGTTATCTTGCTTGGATTCATTTGGCAGACCAACAATTAGATGAGTACAGACCTTGATACCCAGCGCTCGAGCACGTCGAGTGATCTCATCATAAACAGCAAAGTCATGACCACGATTGATACGCTTAAGAGTATGGTCATGAGCGGTTTGTAAGCCTAGCTCTAACCAGATTTCATAGCCTTGCTTAACATATCCCGCTAAGAGGTCCAGCACTGAGTCAGGAACACAGTCTGGACGCGTTCCAACGCATAAGCCAACAATATCGGCATATTTCAGCGCTTCTTCGTACATATTTTTGAGCACCTGTACTTCCGCATAAGTACTGGTGTAAGCCTGAAAGTAGGCGAGATATTTTTTTAGCACGCTTCACTTCACCAGCGCGATCGCTAAGCTGCTCATGAATCGATTGGATCTGCGTCTCTTCACTTGCAAAAGAAGCGACATTACAAAATGTGCAGCCCCCACGACCTATTGTGCCATCCCTGTTTGGACAGCTAAAACCACCGTGCAGGGTAAGTTTGTGAACTTTTTCACCATATCGGCGCTGAAGGTCTTGGCCGATGGTATTCACTAGCTCATGTAATTGCATGCTCGAAAAAACCTATTAATAAGAATGAATCTCACTCTAACTTATGAAACTAAATTACATCCCTGCAAAATAAAACCATGCATCGTAGCAACGGAAGAGAAAAACACCTTTAACCGAAATCAATAAATATTCATAAAAACAACGAAAAAACGGCATATGTTGCACGAATGTTATTAGTTATATTCAAAAAGAGATAAAAAAAATGTGGGACAGACGTAACTTTCGTTGGAATTACCTAGCGCAAAATTGTAGGATACTTACACAATTCTGCTATTTTTGCCGTTTTTATTACAGTACGAATTAGTAGATTGAAGGTTGATATTCTACTCCCACCAACATATTCCACTGGATTGTGGAAAGATGACATTGAATATCACCACGGAATGTTTTTCTCGCAACACTTTTCCTGCGAGATGCAGAATGGACTCGAAAGCTGCCCCCTCTGGCAGTCAAGAATCAAAATTACAAAGGACAAGGCACAAACACACACTCAAGTTGTGCCTGGATTAAACTGGAAGGAAGTATCTATGGTAGATAGAGAGCAGAATACACAAGGTCTGTATACTCCAGAATTGGAGCATGACGCTTGTGGTATCGGTTTTGTTGCTCACCTAAAAAACCGTAAATCACACGAAGTAGTGACCCAAGCCCTGGATATGCTGGCACGTATGGAACACCGTGGTGGCCAAGGCTGCGATCCATGCAGTGGCGATGGCGCAGGTATCCTACTTCAAAAACCCCATGAATTTCTTTTAGAAGAAGCGGTTAAGCTTGGAATTAAGCTTCCTTCTTTTGAAAAGTACGGTGTCGGTGTCGTTCTTTTCCCTAAAGATGAGCACAAACGTGCACAATGCCGTGACATTCTAGAGCGCAATGCGAAGCGACTAGAATTAGAAGTCATTGGCTATCGTGTATTACCAACAGACAACTCAATGATCGGTGCCGACCCACTCAGCACAGAACCCCAATTTGAGCATGTCTTTGTTTCTGGTGGTCCAGGTTGTACGCCTGAAGAGCTGGAACGTAAACTCTATGTACTACGTAACTACACGGTCCGAGTTTGCCTAGAAAGCGTTTCTAACATTGGAGATGACTTCTACATCAACTCAATGTCCTATAAGACGCTTGTCTATAAAGGTCAGCTCACCACCGAACAAGTTCCACAATACTTCCTCGATTTACAAAACCCAACGATGGTGACAGCACTTGCTCTGGTTCACTCTCGATTCTCTACAAATACTTTCCCGAAATGGCGCCTAGCGCAGCCTTTCCGTTACATTGCCCACAACGGTGAAATCAACACAGTTCGCGGTAACTTGAACTGGATGAAGGCTCGTGAAGCGATCATCGAGTCTGACTTGTTCACACAAGCAGAAATCGACATGCTGCTCCCTATCTGTCAAGAAGGCAGCTCGGATTCATCAAACTTCGATATGGCACTTGAGCTCCTAGTTCTTTCTGGTCGTAGCCTGCCTCATGCGTTGATGATGATGATCCCTGAAGCATGGCAAGAAAACAAAAACATGGACCCAACACGTCGTGCGTTTTACCAGTATCACGCCAACGTCATGGAACCGTGGGATGGTCCAGCATCTGTGTGCTTTACCGACGGGTTCAGGTAGGGCAACCCTTGACCGCAATGGCCTACGTCCTTCACGCTATACCGTTACTAAGGATAACTTCTTAGTTATGGCATCAGAATCTGGTGTGGTAGATATTAAACCGGAAAACGTTGAGTTTCGCGGTCGCCTGCAACCGGGTCGTATCTTTGTTGCCGACCTAGAACAAGGTCGCATCATCTCTGATGAGGAAGTGAAAGACGGTATTGCCAGTGCTCAGCCGTACCAGAAATGGGTGGAAGAGAACCTGCTAAGCCTTAAAAAGCTTCCAGATGCGAGCAACGAATTCAGCCAACCTTCACCTGAAAAGCTACTGCACAAGCAACAAGCGTTTGGCGTCAGTTCAGAAGAAGTGAACGAAATCATTGTCCCTATGGCAAAAGATGGCAAAGAGCCACTCTCTGCAATGGGTGCCGACTGGCCATTGGCAATCCTGTCTCACCAGTCACAACATCTATCCAACTACTTTAAACAGCTATTTGCTCAGGTGACTAACCCGCCAATCGACCCGATTCGTGAGCGTATGGTCATGTCTCTGAACACTTACCTAGGTAAGGATCAGAACCTACTGTCTGAATCTCCGGAGCACTGTCAAAAAGTAGAACTCGAGTCTCCTGTTTTATCGAACTCAGAACTTGAAAAGCTGCGCGCTATCGATAATGAGCACCTGCAAGCGAAAACTCTGGATATTGTTTTCCAAGCGAGTGAAGACGAAGGCAAGCTAGAACGCGCCCTAAAGCGTATTTGCCAATACGCTGAAGACGCGGTCATCGATGGTTATTCAATCATCCTGTTAACTGACCGTGCGATCAATTCTAACCATGCTGCTATCCCAGCAATGTTGGCGGTAGGCGCGGTTCACCACCACCTCATCCGTAAAGGTTTACGTGCTAAGTGTGACATCGTGGTTGAAACTGGCGATGCTCGTGAAACTCACCACTTTGCAACGCTAGTGGGCTATGGTGCAAACGCGGTTAACCCATACCTCGTTATCGAAACGATGGTAGAGCTACAGCGCACTAAAAAACTGATCCAGAAACTAACATCTCTGAGCTGTTCGAGAACTACCGCAAGTCTATCAACGGCGGTCTTCTGAAGATTTTCTCGAAGATGGGTATCTCGACACTTCAGTCTTACCACGGCGCACAGATTTTCGAAGCGCTAGGTATCAGTAAATCTGTGGTTGAGAAATATTTCACGGTACGGTTTCACGTATTCAGGGCCTTACCATCGATGATATCGCCAAAGAAGTCTTGGTTCGTCACCGCATTGGGTTCCCAACACGTGAAATTCCAGTTCAGGTTCTTGATGTGGGTGGCGTATATCAGTGGAAACAACGTGGTGAAAAACACCTGTTTAACCCAGAAACTATTTCCCTACTGCAAGAGTCGACTCGCAACAAAGATTACGCTCAGTTTAAGAAGTATGCGAAAGCCGTCGATGACCAAGGCGATAACGCTGCGACTCTGCGTAGCCAATTAGACTTCGTTAAAAACCCAGCAGGCTCAATCCCGCTGGAAGAAGTAGAACCAATCGAAAAGATTCTGAAGCGTTTTGCTACAGGTGCGATGTCATTCGGTTCTATCTCTTACGAGGCTCACTCAACACTTGCTGTAGCCATGAACCGTATCGGAGCTAAGTCTAACTCAGGCGAAGGCGGTGAAGACCCAACTCGTTTCGAGCGTAAAGAAAACGGTGACTGGGAACGCTCAGCAATTAAGCAGGTTGCATCAGGTCGTTTCGGTGTCACGTCTTACTACTTAACTAACGCTGATGAGCTGCAAATCAAAATGGCTCAAGGTGCTAAGCCAGGTGAAGGTGGTCAGCTTCCTGGTGATAAAGTGGATGATTGGATCGGTGCGACTCGTCACTCGACGCCAGGCGTTGGCCTGATTTCACCGCCACCACACCACGATATCTACTCAATCGAAGATTTGGCACAGCTGATCTACGACTTGAAAAACGCGAACCGCGCTGGTCGCGTTAACGTGAAGCTAGTGTCAGAAGCGGGTGTCGGTACTATCGCCTCAGGTGTAGCAAAAGCGAAAGCTGACGTGGTACTAATCGCCGGCTTCGATGGTGGTACTGGTGCATCCCCAATGTCTTCCATTCGCCACACAGGTCTTCCTTGGGAACTTGGTTTGGCAGAAACACACCAAACGCTTCTAAAGAACGGTCTACGTAACCGTATCGTGGTTCAATCTGATGGTCAGATGAAAACACCACGTGACCTAGCAGTCGCCACTCTACTTGGTGCTGAAGAATGGGGGGTCGCAACGGCCGCGCTTGTGGTCGAAGGTTGTATCATGATGCGTAAGTGTCATAAGAACACCTGCCCTGTTGGTATCGCAACGCAAAACAAAACACTACGTGAGCGCTTCGATGGGCGAGTAGAAGATGTCGTTACCTTCTTCCAATACATGGCCGAAGGTTTGCGTGAAGTGATGGCTGAGCTTGGCTTCCGCACTATCGATGAGATGGTAGGTCAATCTCACAAACTCAAAGTTCGTGAAGATATTGGTCACTGGAAGTATAAGAATCTCGATCTTTCTCCTGTTCTGCACATTGAACAGGCTCGTGAAGAAGATGGCGTATATAACCAGACTATCCAAAACCATAACCTTGAAGACGTTCTGGATCGTAAGTTGATTCAAGCCGCTATTCCTGCGCTTGAAAAAGGCGAAGCCGTGAATGCGGAATTCCCTATCATCAACACTGACCGTTCTGCGGGTACCATGCTGTCGAATGAGATTTCTAAAGTCTATAAAGACCAAGGTCTACCAAAGCCAATGAATGTGAAATTCACTGGCAGCGCAGGTCAATCATTCGGA
>ASHK01000395.1 GCA_000695745.1 Vibrio madracius
TAAAGACGGTCAACACCATGTTCCATTGACTCGTATTGCACAAGCACTTGAAGAGAAAGGGTTGACCTTACCTGCTCTTGTGCGTTTTCCGCAAATCATCCATCAACGAGTTCATGGCATCTGCGATGCGTTTAACCAAGCGATCAACGATTACGGATATAACAACGAATATCTATTGGTTTACCCAATTAAAGTAAACCAGCAAAAAGACGTCGTAGAACAAATCCTTGCTAGCCAAGCAGAAGCCGAAACTAAACAACTTGGTCTTGAAGCTGGCAGTAAGCCTGAGTTAATGGCAGTACTCGCCATGGCTCAACGTGCCAGTTCTGTGATTGTTTGTAACGGTTACAAAGACAGAGAATATGTCCGCCTAGCGCTGATCGGTGAAAAACTTGGTCACAAGGTATTCATCGTTTTAGAGAAATTGTCTGAGCTTGATATTGTCCTTAAAGAAGCAAAAGCGCTTAATGTTAAACCTCGTGTTGGTTTACGTATCCGTCTAGCGTCACAAGGGGCAGGTAAATGGCAAGCAAGTGGTGGTGAAAAATCAAAATTCGGTTTGTCTGCATCTCAAGTACTACAAGTCGTAGACCGATTAAAAGCCGAAGACCAACTAGAAATGCTCCAACTGGTTCACTTCCACTTAGGTTCGCAGATGGCCAACATCCGCGACGTGCGTAATGGAGTGAATGAAGCGGCACGTTTCTACTGCGAGCTTCGCAAAATGTCAGTGCCTATTGCTTACTTCGATGTGGGCGGTGGTCTTGCTGTTGATTACGACGGCACACGCAGTCAATCTAGTAGTTCTATGAACTATGGCTTGGCAGAATACGCTCGTAACATCGTAAGTACTGTTGGTGATGTGTGTGCTCTTTATGAAGAAAGTGCACCAGTGATCATTTCAGAATCTGGACGTTCACTGACTGCCCACCACGCTGTGCTTATTACCAACGTTATTGGTACTGAAAGCTACAATGTAGAATCCGTCGATGCGCCAAGCGAAGATGCGCCGCTACTGCTACAAAATATGTGGCATAACTGGCAAAACCTTAAAGCTGGCACCGATGCACGCGCACTAATCGAGATCTATAACGATACTCAAAGTGACTTAAGTGAAGCTCAAACACTGTTTACTTCTGGTGTTGTCGACTTACATCAGCGTGCTTGGGTTGAGCAACTAAGCCTCAGTATCTACGGCGAATTGCACAAGCAGATGGACAACAAGAATCGTTTCCACAGACCGATTATTGATGAACTCAGTGAGCGTTTGGCAGACAAGTTCTTTGTGAACTTTTCTTTGTTCCAATCTCTTCCTGATGCATGGGGTATTGACCAAGTCTTCCCAGTACTGCCTTTATCTGGTTTAGGCAGTGAAGAACAGACTCGCGCAGTCATGTTAGATATCACGTGTGACTCTGATGGCGCCGTTGATCAATATGTTGATGGTCAAGGCATCGAATCCACACTACCAGTCCCGGCGTGGAACAAGGATCAGCCATACTTAATGGGCTTTTTCCTAGTTGGTGCGTACCAAGAGATCTTGGGTGATATGCACAACCTGTTTGGTGATACTCATAGTGCGGTAGTTAACGTCACTGATGAAGGCGACTTCGAGTTCGCTGAGATTGATCTTGGTGATACTGTTGAAGACATGATGCGCTACGTACACATTGACGTTGACGCCATCAAGAGCAATTACAAAGAGCTTGTGGAAAGACACATCGATGCCGATGAACAAGCCTTGATTTTAGAAGAATTAGAACACGGCCTAACTGGCTACACCTATTTAGAGGATTTTTTAAATGAATGATTTGTTTACAAAAACTGATTATTCACTGTATTCAAACGCGATGACGTTTGTTCGTCGTCCATACGTGAAAAACCCAGTTTCTGCTGATGCTGACGTGGTTGTTTTTGGTGTTCCACTAGACATGGCGACCTCTGGTCGTCCTGGTGCTCGCTTAGGTCCTGATGCCATTCGTCGCGCATCCGTGAATCTGGCTTGGGAAGGCAAAAAATTTCCTTGGGATTTTAACGTATTCGATAAAGCTAAAGTTATCGACTCTGGCGATCTCGTCTTCGAACCTGGTGATGCTGAAGATTTTACTTATCGCTTAGAAGCAGCGACTGGTGAGATTCTTAAGAGCGGTAAAACTATGCTTGCATTGGGTGGTGACCACTTCATTACACTACCAATCTTGCGTGCTTACGCTAAGCATCACGGTGAAATGGCTCTAATCCATTTCGATGCACACACTGACACTTATGCAAATGGCAGCAGCTACGACCACGGTACGATGTTCTATCATGCACCGAAAGAAGGTTTGATCTCAGCTAAGCATTCGGTTCAAGTTGGTATCCGTACCGAGTACGACTACGATGATCACGGTTTTAAAGTCATCAACGCAATGCAAGCGAATGACCAAAGTGCTGAAGAAATCGTTAAGCAAATTCGCGAAACGATCGGTGACAAGCCTGTATATATCACCTTTGATATTGACTGCTTGGACCCTGCCTTCGCACCAGGAACCGGCACCCCAGTATGTGGTGGACTGAACTCAGACAAAGTGCTTAAAATCCTTCGTGGTTTGGCTGGCATTAACGTTGTTGGTATGGATGTGGTCGAAGTTTCACCACCATACGACCAAAGTGAGCTAACCGCTCTAGCTGGCGCAACAATTGCTCTAGAACTGCTCTATGTGTGGGCAAGTAGACCAAACCAAGACTAAGCATATTAAACAGCAAGGCTTCACCGCCTTGCTTTTTTTAGCCGCCTCGAATTCAACCGCGCTCTGGAAACATTGAGGCAAGGCTAACCCAATAAAAAAAGCCTCGATACTAGTATCGAGGCTTTTAGAAAAGCGGTTTACCACATCAAATCATCAGGCACAACGTATTGTGCATATGGGTCATCCTCTTCTAGGACTTCCTCTTTCGATTCATTCTCAATAACAGTTGTGGTATCACGTTCCATGATCTTCTTGGCAACAACACTTGGAATAACTGCATACGAGTCTTCTTGTCGTGCGATAGAAAGTAGCCCTTTGCTCAACTGATCTCTGCTTTCTTGCGTGACATAAATAGACTTAACTAACGTGCCATCAGTGAAGTTGTATTTGATCTCGCCGTCACGCTGTTCAATGGCATTGAGTGTGATTAATTGTTTGACTTGAGCTTTGATTTCTTTACTCAACTTCTCTTGGTCACGCTGTTTGTTTAGCGCTTGATCGCGTTCTTTCTGTGCAGCTTTGTTCTCTTCAACAGCGGCTTTAGCTTCACGCGCTTGAACGCGAGATTTTTTGGAGCCTTTTTTGGCTTTCTTCAATTTTTTTTCGTTTACAAGACCTGCTTTTAGCATTTGCTCTTGTAGGCTTAATTTGGACATGGGATAGGAACCTAAATCAAATCATCTATTGGCGTAATGTTCCCAAGAAATGCGCCAGAGAGCAAGCGTAACACGGCTATCTGAAACAAAAATCCTTTACAGCAAATCCTAGATCACGTTGGCACCGAAACACTTTGAGACTTGTAAAGGATTGCTATATGTTAGTGCTTATAAAATAACAAAAATTTAACGACGTTATGTTACTCGACCTTTCACAATTCGCGATTTTGTTTGCTGCTGGTATTCTTGGTGGCATTCTCAACTCTATAGCCGGTGGCGGAAGCTTCATTACCTTCCCTGCGCTGCTATTTGCTGGCGTTCCCCCTATTACTGCAAATGCGACGAACACATTCGCCGCGTGTGCAGGCTACATTAGTGGTACCTATGCCTTTAGACGTGAGATAGTCAAAGATCGAGCCAATCTAACTAAAATCATAGTATTGAGCCTTTTTGGTGGTCTAAGTGGCAGTTTTTTACTGATTAAGGTCTCAGAGCAGCAATTTGTTTCGGCGGTACCATGGCTACTTTTGGTGGCGACGCTGCTATTTTTATTCGGCGATAAGATCAATCATTATCTCAAGAAGATGAGCTCTCATGCCAAGCTCGGTGTCGTTATTTCGCTGCTATTATCCCTCTTTCTAGTCGGAGTCGGTGTCTTTGGCGGTTCTTTAATGCAGGGCTTGGCGTCATTGGTTTAAGCTATCTAGCCGTAGCTGGATATCGAGACATCAATTTAATGAATGGACTCAAACTTCTTATTTCTACCTGCGTCTCAGCTATTGCTATCGTGCTGTTCATTGTTAATGGACTAATAGATTGGTCATCTGGCCTTGCCGTTATGCTAGGTACCTTAACAGGTGGCTATTTCGCGGCCGATCTCTCTAGAAAAGTGCCTCAATCCTACGTGAAAGGATTTGTCGCTCTGAGTTCTATCGCCATTACTTGCTATTTTTTCTATGACACGTATCTATAACCTTTGGCAGTCATCGATACGACTTTTTTAC
>ASHK01000396.1 GCA_000695745.1 Vibrio madracius
AAGCATTTTTGAGTAAAAGAAGGAAACCAAGCGTTGTGGTCGATAATACCGCTGAGATAAGTCATTGTTCGTTGCCATACACCCCCGGCAGTGGTCTAATATGGAATATTCAAGCATTATTTCATTATGCTTAGTCTATGATTTAAGGAACCATTTCTAATGTCCCAGCACCAACCCACTTATTTCTTTTTCGATTACGAAACATGGGGAGTAAGCCCGGCTAAAGACAGACCATGTCAATTTGCAGGCGTAAGGACTGACGAAAACTTTACTATCATCGGCGAACCGTTGGTCATCTATTGTCAACCACCAGCGGATTACCTTCCTTCTCCAGAAGCGGCCTTGATCACTGGAATTACACCGCAACTTTGCCAAGAGCAAGGGCTATCAGAGCCCGAGTTTATTGCTAAAATTCATCATGAACTCGCCACGCCGAATACCACAAGCCTTGGCTATAACAGTATTCGTTTCGATGATGAAGTGACACGTTACACCTGCTATCGCAATTTTATCGACCCTTATGCATGGAGTTGGCAGAATGGCAATTCTCGTTGGGACTTACTGGATGTTATGCGCGCATGTCATGCACTTCGTCCAGAAGGCATTGAATGGCCAGAAAATGAAGAAGGTTTTACCAGTTTTAAACTTGAACACCTCTCTGTTGCCAACGGCATCGAACACGAAAACGCTCACGATGCAATGGCTGACGTTATCGCCACAATCGAGCTAGCGAAGAAAGTAAAAGCCGCTCAGCCAAAGTTATTCGACTACTTTTACTCAATGCGCCACAAGCGCAAGCTGAACGAGCTTGTTGATATCGTCAACATGACACCATTAATGCATGTATCAGGGATGCTGGGTAAAGAATGTCAATATACCAGCTGGGTCGTACCTATCGCATGGCACCCTACCAATCAGAATGCGGTTATCGTTGCCGATCTCGCTAAAGATCCTCAACCGCTATTGGATTTGGATGTCGAAGCGTTACACCAACGCCTCTACACTCGCCATGACGACCTTGCACCCGATGAGAAGCCAGTACCGCTTAAGCTTATTCATCTTAACAAGTGCCCTATTTTGGCGCCTGCCAAAACACTAACGGCAGATAACGCAGCAGTGATTGGCATTGATAGAGAACAGTGTTTAAAAAACCTCGCGCTCATCAAGCAACACACCGAGATTCGTGAAAAGTTGATAGTCTTTATAGCATTGAACGCGAGTTCGATAATGACGGCGACGTGGACACACAGCTCTATAGTGGCTTTTTCTCACCTGCAGACAAGAGCGCAATGGACATTATTCGTGAAACCGACCCAAACAATCTGTCGGCATTAGACATTAGTTTTAGTGATTCTCGTATAGAACCTTTGCTGTTTAGATACCGAGCTCGCAATTTCCCATGGAGCCTTGATGAAACAGAGCAAACTCGCTGGGCCAACCATTGTCGTGAGTTTTTCGAAAGTCGTATTGAAAGCTATATGCTAAATATGGAAAACTTAGTTCACGAACATGAGTCTGACGAGAAGAAACTCGCCATACTAAAATCCGTCTACCGCTACGTGGAGCGTCTCGTTTCTTAACTTCTCCAGCCATGTAGTGTCCCTGCAGCCAAACCTCAAGAGTCATTCTTTTGGCTGCATTTCAGGAGAGTCGTTACTTTTTACACTAAGAGGAAGCCATGCTCAAAACCGCGCTTCACTATATATTATCGTTCGCTATCATTTTTGCAGCCTTGTTCATTGGAAATACCATCCAGCATTTTCTCGATGTATCCGTACCGGGCAGTATATTTGGCATGTTGCTATTATTTGTAGCGATGGCGGGCGGCGCTATCCCGGTAAGACTCGTTCAACCGGGCGCGCACATATTTATTCGTTATATGATTTTGTTGTTCGTCCCCATCAGTGTCGGATTAATGAACCATTTCGATATGTTGATAGCTAATGCACTACCTATATTGGTCGGTGCGATTGGTGGTACGCTGATTGTTCTGACGACACTCTCCGTCTTCCTTGATCGTTTCTTGAAAAAGGGAGATAGCTAATATGTGGCTGCTCGTAACTATTGTCGTATTTTTTATTGCCCGCTTTATTTCTCAG
>ASHK01000397.1 GCA_000695745.1 Vibrio madracius
ATGAGATCCCCTTTTTCAAGGGGATGACGGTTATTTTTGGTATAGTTTGAAACTCCGAAAGGGGCACAAACGTGCTGGCGGTGAGCATGCCTTCGCGTCTCTGGACAGTAATGCTCTCCCCCCCCCATGTCTAACATACCCCATAYAGCCGTCATCCTCACGAAAGTGAGGGTCTCATACCACGTGTAGGCAACTGAAAATATTAGATTAAGTCTCGTAATTTAACTTCTCAACGCGCTGAATGAGATCCCCTTTTTCAAGGGGATGACGGTGAGTTTGGTATAGTTTGAAACTCAGAAAGGGGCACAAACGTGCTGGCGGTGAGCATGCCAGCGCGTCTCTGGACAGTAATGCTCTACACCCTTCATGTCTAACATACTCCATATAGCCGTCATCCTCACGAAAGTGAGGATCTCACACCACGTGTAGGTAACTGAAAATATTAGATTAAGTCACGTAACTTAACTTCTCAACGCGCTGAATGAGATCCCCTTTTTAAGGGGATGACGGTTATTTTGGGTATAGTTTTCCTCAGAAAAACATAAAAAAAACCTAGAACATCACCTTCGCTCTAGGTTTTTTCGTTAATACACTCTCACTCGGTTTTTCTTGATCACCACACCTCGTAATAGTTTCCCTGACTGCTGGTTTTGAACCGATACAGTATCCCCGACTAAACCACTTTCAAGTGCCGTTCCCAACGTCTCTAGCCGTATCGTCTCTGACTGGTAAACTACATCAACAGCCTGACCTTTCTCCACATCGTAATCAAGATACAAACGTGATGTGGTCAGAAGCTCGCCCTTTTTCACCGATCGCTTCAGTTTACTTCCCACCACTTCACTAGATTTAAAAAACACCTTTTTATCGGTGTAGAGTGTAATTGGCTTTATGGCGATGTCGGAGGGAGATAAGCGCTGGCCTTTTCGCAAAGCTTTATCGGCTGTCACAGCCAGATAGTAAGGCTGGCTGATGAGGTTGCAGATAAACTCCACCTCTGAGCCTCACATCGTATTGTCCACTTCTGCTTTCCCAGTTTTATCTCACTACGATGATGAATTGCGACTGGTTTTGAGCATGGCTCGAGTTGATGAATAGCTTTTGAAAAACGAATGCTGACATCGAGTTGATACTGTTGCGGGTAGCGGTAGCGAACAGTCTGCTCTATGAGCGAATGAATACGAGTGGAAAGATGTTGCTCGAACTCAGAACTCGAAGCAACAGCGGCTTGCATATTGATGATGCAGCCGTAAGCGATAAGCAATATGAGTAATAATCCGGTCTTAGACATTAATCCTTAACTTATGTTTTCCAAGCGCTTCCTCCATCGCTTGGTGCTGCATCAGCATGATATTACCTTGGCGCTCCAGCTTGGTCTTACATTGTCCAATTGATTGTTCAATCTGCTTATCCAAAGCTTGAACTCGTTGCAGCACCCCACCTTGTAGTTTTTCTTGTATCACTTTGGTGTATTGTCCTGTCCTGACAGCCAGTCGCTTTGCCATTGCGTAACGCTTTAGGTCGGCTTCAGCCAATCGATGAGTTAGTGAAGTGATGGTTTGGTTAAGCGACTCTAATTTTTGATATTCCCGATTGAGTATCGCCGCGCGAATATCGTCTAGCCCAGAAGATAGCTGGCGGGAAAACGCCAAAATATGCTGACCATAGGTAATGTAGCCTATCAACGTGCTTTTATTGCCCATGGTCTAGTCTCGCTATCACTTTCGCTAGCTCATCCATATCAAACACCAATTCCCCCGAAGCTATTTGCGCTTTAATTTGTTCAACCTTGGTGCTATCAATATCTTCAACTCCATCAAAAAAACGCTTCGCATTTTCCAACAAGTCCACTTCATGTTGTGACAGGTTGATTTGCTTCACTTTGACCTTTTGGTCTGGCTCAACCTTTTTGTTTTGAACCACATCCACTTGGGTATGCGGAACAATATGCTTCACATTATCGATCTTGATTTGACTCATATCCCGTTACTCACTTTGCTCACTCCTAATTAACTATAACGGCAATATTTCACGTCTGTTTCACCTTTTTCTCAGCAGTTTGATAACGTTGTCTCGGCTAGGACCGCTAAAACCATGATGAATGGACTTCAACGATAGCTCTGGGTTATTTGCTAAATGCTGTTTAAAGCTGCCAAACTGCTCCAATTCAGGGTGGGTACAAAAGGCAATGAGTTGATTCGCTCGTACTTTTTTGGTTTTTAGTACTTTCGATAGCGCTAAATACAACTTATTGACGCGCTCAAGCAGTGCTTCGATGTGTTGTATCGCGCCCGATTCATTCACCAGTAAACGACCAATAGTGTCTAGCACTGGATAACAGGCTTGAGCTTGAACCGCTATCGGAGCACCTTCAGCGTAACGCCCACCCTGTCCGGAAACGAACACTTGGCCGTCCCACGCACGCCAATGCTCATCTCGCATTCCAATCACAAACTCTTGTTGTTGATTAAGTCGTAACTGCAAATGGGCATACGCAAACATCATCTTAAATTGCTCTAGCAAGACTTCACGATCTTCTGTTCGCTCGAAGGCTAGTGCCACCAGCCGATTGTTGATGTAGAGCGACACCACCTCGTCTCGTAACCGCTCTCTTTGGAAATCGAGCCCTGGAATCGTAAATTCAATGACAGGGTTTTCCGTTTGAATAGGCGCAAAGCTAGAATCCACGACATAGTGACCAAACAAACGCTTTTGATTCCAAAACAGTAACTTCTTTTTGATGGTGTCGATTTGGTTGGCTTGTTCTGGGCTGTAATGCGCTAGCTCTGCAATTTTTCTAAGTTTGATAAGTTCACTTGCAACCGTTCTGAGCACTTCTCCGGCCATCATTAAGCGGCTATACATCTTGTGTGAATCGGACACTTCTGCGATAAGCTTGGGGCGTTCTTGCAGGTCCATCTGTATCATTTTCTGCTGCAAAAGTATGGATGCAGGTTGGCGCGTCGACAACTTTTCAGGGCGTTTTATCTTGCCCGCACCGGCAGGATTGACCTGATTTTTACGCTGGGTAATTCCGGTTAACTTCATCCCTGGTCTCCCACTAGGTCAAACGTGGCTCATTAGCAAAGTTAAGCTTAATGATCTCTTCCGCTTGCATCTGTTTAACGATATCGATCACTTCTTTTCGAGCCTGCTCTACCTGACTGACTGGGACAGCACCAATACGCACCAAATTTTCTTTTAGTTCGGTAGAAACCGCTGTGGCATAGAGTTGATGATATACAGACGACAATCTTTGTTTGTGCCTTTAAGAGCATACGCCCATAACTCAAGACTGACTCTTTCGTTAATGAGGTTGATAGTTTCAAGGTCTTGATTAAACAGAGTAAAGAAGTCAAACATCGCCTCTTCTACCAGCTCAGCAGCTTCTTCATCGTGGTCATGAAGGAATTGGAATAAGTTGCTCTTATCACCGGAATAGCGATTAATGAGATTGGCCACCACCTTTGAACCTTGTAGCTTGCTGAGCCACCACTGTGATAATTGATTTTGCAGCGGTCAATAAGATCCTTTAGTGTCTCCATTAACCCAGAGGTCAAAACCTGTGTTTTAGATATTTGCAGAATCAACTCGTGGCACTCTTGTTCATCGTATTCGTCCATGACTCTAGCGCTGTACTCAAGAGGCAAATGAGCGATCAGTAGCGCCTGCAAATTTATGTGTTCTTTCTTGAGGTCGTTGACCAACAAATCAGGCGGAATCCAAGCCAGTTTTTCTGCGTGTGAGCGAATCTCATCACCATAAATTTCAGAGACCAAATCTCGTGCTAAGTTCCCGTTGAGCGTTTTCTCCAAGACATTGGTGATATATTGTCGTGTACCGCCAAGAATGCCTGAGTGCTTTCTGAAATCATCAAAGAAACCGGACAACGAAACCAGCGCATCTTTAGCCTTAATGTCTTTCATTTTACTCATCGCATGAGTAATCAGTTTTATCTCTTCATGAGTGAATCCTTTGAGAACCTCAGAGCCAATATCTTCCCCCATACTCAATACCAACATGGCAACACCATCCACAGATTGATAGGTTTGCTTGTTCTCCATACACGCCCCTTTTTAATCCTTTGCTCTAGGCCTGAATCCACGTTCGCAGAATCTCGGCTACTCGATTTGGGTCTTCTTTCGCGATAAGTTTTAGGTGCTTGATCTGCACCTCTAACGGGCTATCGGCTGATGGCAAATTGTCATCCAACGCCTTGATACCCGTAGCATCAATGCCAAGTGATTCCAGTTTCGACTGTAACGCCGCTTCTGCAGCGCGCTCTTCTTTGGTAATCACATCATCGTATTCCATGCTCTCGGCTTCTTGTTCTTCCTGCTCAGCGGACTTGGTTAAGTATTGAGCCAGCGGGCGCAAGACCACCATGATCATTAAACCACTCAACATCACACCCAATAGATACTTGAGTGGCTGCATGATATTGGTGTTTTCAAACCAAGCTACGGGGGCTTGGTCTGGAATACTGGCAACCACAAACGGAAAATGTGTAATGTGTATAGTGTCACCGCGAGTTTCGCTGAACCCTATTGCAGAGCGAACCACATTTTCGACATTAGTAAGCTCTTGTGGTGTCCAGGTTTGATTGGCGTTGGCCAAGTCATTGACGACAATAGAAACAGACAGGTTTTGTAACACGCCCTGTTGATGTTGGATATGACGTACTTTGCCACTCACCGCATAATCTCGTGACGTTTCGCTGCGATTCACCTTAGCGTTTGGCTCCGGCTGAGGCTCGCCATCGGTCACTGGGGGCGTGTTACTCAAGGCACCCGGAATACCCAGAGCCATTGAGGACTCATTTACATCGTTAAGCAACGTTTCCTTTCGCACAACGGGTCGGCATAAATTTTCTTCTGTCTCTTCTATGCGGGAGAAATCAATATCACTTGCGATTTGAACTCGGAAATTACTGGCACCTAGAATTGGAGTCAGCATATCTGTGGCTTGCGCAACCAAGGTTCTTTCTAGGTTACGTTTATAGTCAGATTGCTTACCTGTGGTGACCGTGATATCGCCAACGGTAGCATCGTTAGATAATAAGCGGCCGTGCTGGTCAACGACTCTCACATGTTCCGACTTAAGACCAATGACAGCCCCAGATACCAAATTGATCACCGATTCAACTTGAGTCGGTTTAAGATCCATTCCATTGATGATGTGGACGATAACAGACGCTCTAGGTTGTTCTCCGTCTTCACGCATAAACAAGCTTTCTTTCGGAATAGCGAGATGCACCCGGGCCAAGCTGACCGCACTCATAGTGGTTATACTGCGCGCCAACTCCCCTTCTAATGCATGACGGTAACGGCATTTTCCATAAACTGGCTTTCACCAAGGCTTTTGGAACTATCGAGCGAATCAAAGCCACTGGGCAGTTGTTCTTTTAACCCTTTTGATGCCAGAATCATGCGAATTTTCGCCACATCACCTTCCGGAACCAATATCTGACCATCATCTTGGCTAAGCTGGTAACGTATCGACTCTTCGTCGAGTAGCTGCAAAACTTGGCTAGAGTCGAAGTTGGCTGACTTGCTATACAGGGGCCGAAACCGCTCCGCCGATGTCCACAGCATAATGACAATGATCGCCGCCGTAATCGTGGCGAATATGGTGATAATAATAACGTTGCGTTGCGAGCTTTGCCAAAACGTATTAAGCCAGCCAGAGGCTTTGTTGAGCTTCTCTTTCGCCGCTCCCATATTGTTGGCTAACGCTGGTTTTGTTTCTAATTCTGCAGCCATCGCCGTTCCCTAGCCTAAATAGGCATCTTTATGATGTCTTGGAAGTTCGACACCATTTTGTTTCGCACTTGCATCAGTGCATTAAAGGACAATTGCGCTTTTTGCGACGCTACCGTAGCGCCTAGAAGGTCATCACTTTTACCTAACTCCACTGCCGTGATCTTCTCAGATGCGTGAGCTTGATATCGATCTACGGTATCTAAGACACCTTTTAGTGCATGACTGAACTGCAATGCCGTTTCTGAAGCCGGGTGCACTTTGGTATTGTCT
>ASHK01000398.1 GCA_000695745.1 Vibrio madracius
TAGTTTTACCGTGGTCAACGTGGCCGATAGTACCAACGTTTACGTGCGGTTTCGTACGTTCAAATTTTTCTTTAGACATGAGTTGTCCCTCTAGGTACGGATTTAGGTGGCTTTGAAGACCACGCAACCAAAAAATCTTGGTAATAAAACTTCCTTTAGCCACAAAACATAGTTTAGCTAAAAGAAAGTATCAAAAGGAAATAATTGCTTTGAGAGCTGGTGCTGATAGGCAGACTCGAACTGCCGACCTCATCCTTACCAAGGATGCGCTCTACCACCTGAGCTATATCAGCACTCTAAATGAGTTGGAGCGGGCAGCGGGAATCGAACCCGCATCATCAGCTTGGAAGGCTGAGGTAATAGCCATTATACGATGCCCGCAACACGTAACTCTGAGAGCTATTCCCTAAAGAATATGGTGGGGGGGGACGGATTCGAACCATCGAAGGCAGTGCCGGCAGATTTACAGTCTGCTCCCTTTGGCCACTCGGGAACCCCCCCAAATTTTACTCGCCACTTTCTTCATCGTTGCCCTAGGCAAAGTGAAAGTGGTGCCGACTACCGGAATCGAACTGGTGACCTACTGATTACAAGTCAGTTGCTCTACCTACTGAGCTAAGTCGGCATAAGTGGAGCGCATTCTATTGAATGAATCTTGCTGATGCAACCGTTAAATCAAAAAAAAACCGTTTTTTCGCACATTCTTTCTTTTTGATGGCTTTTTGTACACATTTCGGGGAATTACGCACGCTGTATCGCATGAAATATTTGATTTATCCCTTGCTTCAGGTATGTTCAGCACTCTACGTGTATGGAAACCTTAAGTTAGGTGAATTATGAGCCCTTTTATGTCATTTAGTCGCGAGCAGTGGTCTGCACTTCGCAACGCTGTCCCTATGACATTAACAGAAGATGATCTGAAGGAGCTTCAGGGTATCAATGAAAATCTGACCATGCAGGAAGCCACAGATGTTTACTTGCCACTGACGCGTCTGCTAAATCTCTACGTCGCGGCTCGGCAAAGTCGCAACTCGGTCTTGCAAGAATTCCTCGGTCAAGATGACCATACACCGCCATTTATCATTGGTATTGCGGGCAGTGTTGCTGTCGGAAAAAGTACCACCGCACGTTTGCTAAAAGCTCTGCTCAGCCGTTGGGAGAATCATCCTAAAGTCGAACTGATCACCACCGATGGTTTCTTATATCCGAATAAAGTTCTGCTTGAAAAAGGATTAATGGCGAAAAAAGGATTTCCAGAATCGTACGATATGCGTCGGTTAGTTCAATTTGTGTCTGACGTTAAGGCATGCAAACGTAACGTG
>ASHK01000399.1 GCA_000695745.1 Vibrio madracius
AAACACCCTCTACAAACTCACCGCCTGCAAAGATAGATGCAATCATAAAGAACACCGCCATGGTCGTTGCAACGGCAACGGGCGTATCACGTAGGAACATTAGGCTCTTTTGGAACATTAATGTGCTCAGTTGATTTTTCTGGGTTACCAAATTTGCTACCGATAAAGCCAGCAACAATGTAAGACAGTGTTGAGAAGTGACCCATCGCCAGTTGATCGGTACCCATGACTTTCACAGTATATTTTTGAGCAAGTGCTGGCATAATTACCATGAGCGAACCAACGATAATTGACCCCATTGCAACTAGAGCCGCACCAGTAATTCCTGCTGTCGACAGAATAACTGCCACAAGCATAGACATAAACATGGTATGGTGACCAGTCAAGAAAATATATTTTAGCGGAGTGAAACGAGCTAAAAGAATATTAACAATAAAAGCGAAGAACATAATTAATGCCATCTCATAACCGAATGCCTCTTGTGCTAGAGCAACAATTGCTTCGTTATTTGGGATAACACCACTTACGCCAAAAGCTTCTGTAAAAACAGTAGAGAAATTATTTAATGCGCCTACTAAAGCACCAGCACCAAACCCTAAAATTAGGAAACCCATTACGGTTTTAATCGTGCCTTTTAAAATGGTTGAAATATCAGCTTTTTGAGCAATAAGGCCAATGAATGCTATTAAACCAACCATGATTGCGGGCTCTTTTAATAAGCCCAGCATAAATTCGAAAAAGTTAGCCATGGTATTTATTCCTTAGATGAATCTTTTTTAGTTGCTCTTCAATTGAAGCTTTATCAAAAATATTCGCTAGGCTAACAATATTCTCTTTACCGGCGTCTGCTAATTGCGTTGCAACATCAGTAGCTGCTACCCAAATATCAGCATTGCTTGATGCTGCTGATGATAGGTCCTCATGATCAACTTCTGCATCAAGACCAATTTTTTAGCTACTTCCTTAACTGCCATTTCCATCATTAATGAAGTACCAAGACCGTTTCCGCACACAACCATTATTTTTTTCATATCGTCATTCTCTGTAGAGTTATTGAGAAGGAGGCCGTTCACCTCTCTATTGGATTGAATGCATCATAACGAAAATACCGATTGGATCTATGGATCTGCATCACAAAATCAAGTTGACCTTATGATCTGTGTCACAATATTAACCAAGTGGTAGTGATTAAAAGATAGCCGATAATACTTAAGGGGTAGCGGTGAAAGAGTATTTTGATTTGCTTATAGAGGACGTTCGTAAATAATGTGATCTAGAAATATGAACTGACTTTCACTTGGTTAATAAGAGTAGGGTCTACTTACCATAATCAGTAAGCATTTTCTTAAGGAGTTTATTGACGTCTTTAGTCTTCTTATTTCTTTTTGTGAGAGCACTTAATGAAGTTGGTAGTTGTGGTTCATCTGAATCTTCAATAGATTCATCATGTTTATCTCGTAGTTTTTGTACTGCGGGTAAAAGCATTCGTACTTCATCACCAATGGAATTTTCTAATACGACAATGTTATCTGATTCGACTTGAATAATAGTCAATAAACCATGGTTGGGTGATTGAATAGTTTCACCAACCATTGATGATTGAACCGGAACAGAACGATCGGTAAGTTGACCACTGCGAATTTTAGCCGCAGTTATCGACCGTATATTACCGGTATTTTCGAACGCAACAATGACGGTATGTGTATTGTAGTATTCAACAACCGTAACATAGCCATGCTTTTTAGTTTCAAATCTCGCACCTATTTGCATATCTAATGGCGCGTCCATTTTTTTATTAACATTTAGTTTCCAGTGTACAAACCTTTTAATTTTACTTTGCTAAGTATACACTCAAGATTATTCAATATAAATATTTGTATAAGCCTGGTGGCGATATTACTTCATGGTCGAGGCGAACATAATGGATTGACGGCAACCTTTACATGTCGTTTGAGATCTTTTCGCGATCCTCAGCAGATTGCTTTTCTTTCAAGGCGTTGGCAGCGTAGCGAACCGCAAAAACACACAGAAGCATCATGATAAAAGGAATAGATGCCAAGGAGACTTCTAACCACGGAAAGTCAGTAAAGTGCTTGGAAAGCAACAAGTGGGAGATGATGTTCAGTAATGCAATCATGATTGCTACCACGAGCAGTTTCGTTTCTTTATTCATTCGAGGGTCCTGCTGAAAGGCTAGTGTTTTAGGTTGCAATGGTTTCAAGCATTAGATGGGTATTGTGCCATATAGGAGGAGAGGTTTGTTGTGTTCATGATCTCGTATTCTCATATGGCAATACTCTCATTTCACTATCTCTCGTGAATACAGTCGAAAAACCTCAGACTTTACGCGACACACTTGTTCAAGTTGTCATTATTGTTTACTACCCAAGGTTTTGATGTGTAAAGGAATAAGGAGAACGTGAACATGTGGAATCAGATCTGGGGATTTGTGACTGGTAATGCAGCTTCGGTAGTTGAGCAGGTAGAATCTGCCGTAGATGATTACTTCTATACGGATGAAGAAAGAGCAGAGACAGCGTCTCAGCACAGAACAATCGCACAAAGTTTAAAGCACAAATGGCGGCGATTACTTCACAGTTAGCACAAAATGAACAGCGCTTTAAAGTTCAACTAGAACAGCTTATCGCAGAGCGCGAAAAACAAATCCATGACACCTACCAACGAGAAATCAGCGCCTCGAAAGATGTCATCATCGCCGAGCTTCATCAATCCGATCTTTACACTAAGCGAGCAAGGCCAACGGTGATTTATGCAGGGCTCCTGTTTGTGTTGCTAGAACTGCTTGGATTGAGAGTAGCGTTACTTTCGCATCTTGAAGCGAGCTCGGCCGTCATTGAGAGCTCTACCGCTATTTTATCGGCATTTCTTTATATGTGGGGAGCTGTCGCAGGGGCCTATGCACTAGGTAGAAGCGCTGAGAAGCGCGGAATATCAAATTCAGTGACCCGATTGGTAACTGGAACGAGTAGTCCACAACATGAGGCGGTGACTAAAACCCTCGAACAGAGAGTAAAGGAGCAAATTACATGGTAACCATAGTATTGCATTGCTCCGATTCTCACTTTGGTAACGCTGCGCTGATTGCAAAATGGCATCTGGCGAGAGGCTGGCAAGGGATTGGATATCATTACGTGATTTTGAATGGCTGGCTGAGTGCCAAATCTTATCATCCTTGCTATAACGGTCACATCGAAACGGGACGAGCGTTGAATAGCGATTCCTTGGTCTCTCCGTTTGAAAGAGGTGCTCATGTGAAAGGGCATAACGCTCATTCTGTTGGGATATGTCTGATTGGTCGTTCAGGTGTGTTTACCGATGAACAGTTGAACGCAGCGTTGTCGGTTGTCTATCAACTGGAGAGGCAGTTTGGTGCGGTAAGACTTGTTCAACACAGTGAACTCGATGGAAACAAACCAGACTGTGCGGGTCTTAATATGGCACGTTTCCAAGCCAATCTGCGCTGTTACAAACGGTTAACTGAGGGGGCGTTAAATGAATATCCAGTGACTAACACCTAAAGTGGACGAACAGCAATGCGCGACGGAGGGATGCCCGTCATTCGCTTAAAAGCGCGCGAAAACTGAGATATGCTTGAGAAGCCCATATTAACAGCTACGCGCGATACTGTTTCACCACGTTGCAGCTGCTCCATCGCTATGTCTAAAATGAGGTTGTCTCTTAGTTGTCGAAAAGTGATACCTTGTTCCTTAAGTCGACGTTGAAGTGTGCGTTTACTCACATTGATCACTTGAGCGGCACGCTGTAGGTCAAACTTAATTTCTAATACATATGGACGAAGCGCGCTGTATATATGACTGATGGCGTTGTAATAAATCCCGTTGTTTTCCTCCTCTTCTTCACGAAGAATCATCTCACCTTTTGCCACTGTTATCGTTGACTGCGCCAGTGAATGTTCAATGACCA
>ASHK01000400.1 GCA_000695745.1 Vibrio madracius
AAATCTGATCATAGTGGTGTGGTGGCAAATACCCCGCTTCACCAGCAGAAGAAAGCAGTTGTTGACTACGCATCATCACCGCATCAGAGAAGCCACGAATCAGCATCACCATTGCCACAGCGATGTACATAAATCCCAGTTTTTTATGGTCAACTGTGGTAAACCATTCATTCCATAAATATTGCCACTTCTTCGCTTTAGTAATAGCGGCGAGCAACGTCAATCCAATAACCGCAATTACGGTTAAAGTGACGACAATAATCGGCTCATGATATGGAATCGAATTGAGCGATAATCTTCCAAACATAGCGTTTATCCTTCGTGTTCGGGTAAACGGTTCATCGAACCTGGATACTGAGTTACAACATCATTAAACAGTGCGGGAGGGACACTTGAATAAAGACTGACAGGATCAGCCACACTCGGTTCTGCCAGCGCACGATATTGCTGCCAGTTTTCGATCTGTTTTGGACTGCGCTTCACTTTGTCGACCCATTGAGAAAAGGCCTGTTGATTCTCTAACGCAGCGGCGGTGAATTTCATTTCAGAGAACCTTTACCGCTATAGCTTGAAGCGAAGCCTTTGTAATCTCCTTGATGGTTCGCAATCAGATTCAGTCGCGTCACCATCCCAGGCATCGCGTAAATCTGAGACCCGAGCCTTGGGATGAAAAACGCATTCATAATGTTGTCAGAGGTTATTTTGAAGGTGACTGGCACATCTTTTGGAAAAGCAACATAGTTCAACGTTGCGATCCCTTGTTCTGGATAGATAAACAACCACTTCCAATCGAGTGAGACCACTTCGATTGTTAACGGCTTTTCAGGATGTGCGATGGGTTTCGATGGCTCCAAAGCGTGAGTTGAACGCCAAGTAATCACCGCTAAAATGGCAATAATGATGATCGGAATAGTCCAAACTACCACCTCGATTTTGGTTGAGTGCGACCAGTCTGGCCTATACTCTTCTTCGGTGTTAGTTGAACGATACCGATAAGCAAAATATACCGTCATCAGAATCACAGGAATAACCACTATTAACATCAGCAAAAGAGCGGTAATAATCAGCTCTTTTTCCTGAACGCCAATAGCGCCTTTGGGGTCAAGTAAAGCAGAACTACATCCAGAAAGAGTGAGTATGGCTGTTGCCAAACCTCCTCTAAATAAGATGCTTTGATATCTTGAAGCTTTCATTAACTTTCTCGAGTATATTCAGGGGTAAACAACATCGTCGGAACTCGTCGTCAAAACCCATCAGTTAGAATTATGTTGTTGAGCGTGTGTAATCGAAATCATCAAGGTGAAGCGTAAAACCCATGCTACAAATATGGATTAATTGTTACACGTTGAAATATATTGTTACATCAAGCGCATTATGCGTA
>ASHK01000401.1 GCA_000695745.1 Vibrio madracius
GACGGGGTATCTTTACCAGACGACAGCTCTGCTGCGTGACCGTAAGCGCCGATAATCTCGATATCATCACGAAGCCCTTGTGCCAAAGCGCCTGTAGACTCTTTATGCGCCATCGCTAGGCCGAGCTTGCTTAAATTCGGAAGTGCTAGTTCACCGCTACGCTGATCGTTATCAGCTAACCCTTTTGCACACTGCTCTGCAATATGACCCAGTGTATCTGACCCAACATCACCAAATTGCTCAGCATCGGCAGCTGCGCCAATGCCAAATGAATCTAATAACTAAAATAAATGCGCGTTTCATAATGTCTCCTCACCCTTATGCGAGATCTTCCGCTCTAATTTGGCGGTATACACAAGGGGTTTCAATATAAGCTTGTTCACCAATGGTTATTGCCGCTTTCAATGCATTCGCCGCCACTTGCCATTGCGCTTCGTTGCGAGCATGGATAACCGCTAGAGGCTTATTTGCGCAGGCTTGTTCACCTAATCGAATAAACTGATCAAAACCTACCGCGTAGTCGATCGTATCCGTTGCCACTCGGCGACCACCGCCCATGCCAACCACAGCCATACCGATCGCTCGAGTATCCATCGCTGAAACAATACCTTCATTGTCAGCGTATACTGGTTTGATAATGTCCGCTTTCTCTAGGTAATTATCATAGTGTTCAACAAAATCAGCTGGGCCACCTAGCCCTTTAACCATCTTGCCAAAGCACTCTGCTGCTTTACCGTTATCCAGCACTTCATTGAGCTTCGCCTCTGCTTGCTCTGTATTCTCAGCCAGTTTCGCTAACACCAGCATTTCACTACAAAGCGCCATCGTCACTTCATACAAACGAGGGTTACGGTATTCACCAGTTAGGAATTGAACCGCCTCGCGAACCTCTACTGCATTACCCGCAGAAGAAGCAAGTACCTGATTCATATCGGTAAGGATTGCCGTAGTCTTAGTACCAGCACCGTTAGCTACCGCTACAATAGATTTTGCCAACTCTTCCGATGCTTCGTAAGTTGGCATGAATGCACCAGAGCCAACTTTGACATCCATGACAAGTGATTCAAGACCTGCGGCTAGCTTCTTAGATAAGATAGACGCGGTGATCAAGGAGATATTGTCCACTGTTGCCGTAATATCACGAGTGGCATAAACACGTTTATCCGCAGGTGCAAGATCACCGGTTTGGCCAATGATGGCAACGCCCGCCTGTTTCGTCACTTCACCAAAAACATCATTGCTTGGCGTAATGTTATAGCAGGAATAGATTCCAGCTTATCCAACGTACCACCGGTATGACCTAGGCCACGGCCTGAAATCATTGGAACAAATCCTCCGCACGCCGCAATCATTGGGCCAAGCATTAGTGACGTCACATCACCGACACCGCCAGTTGAATGTTTATCAACAATCGGGCCGCCGAAGTTCATATGACTCCAATCGATAACCATGCCAGAGTCACGCATTGCACAAGTCAGAGCAATACGCTCTGGCATAGTCATTTCATTAAAAAAGATAGTCATAGCGAGGCCGCAATTTGACCTTCAGATACGCTGTCGTTTGCCACACCTTGAATGAAGAAGTTAATTTCTTCTGCTGTTAGTTCTTGGCCATCGCGTTTTTTACGAATAATTTCTTGTGGTAAATACATTAGTACCTCCCAGTCTAAGCTTGGGTTATAGGGATAGAGGGAATAATGGTGGCTGGAACTCAGCCACCATCCAAAGGACTCAGATTAATAAGCAGATGGATCTGCTGTTTCGTCTGTGACTTCTAATGTATTTAGTAGATTAGTCAGTAGGCTTGACGCACCAAAGCGGTAGTGCATGTTGTCTGCCCAATCGGCACCCAGAATCTCATCAGCCATTGCTAGGTAAGCAGCGGCATCTTCGGCTGTACGTACGCCGCCAGCTGGTTTGAAACCCACTTTCTCAGCAACGCCCATATCACGAATCACTTCTAACATCATGCGCGCATACTCTGGAGTTGCGTTTACTGGCACTTTACCTGTAGAAGTTTTAATGAAGTCTGCGCCTGCTTTAATACAGATTTCTGACGCTTTTTTGATGAGCGCTTCTTCTTTCAGTTCACCCGTTTCGATGATCACTTTTAGCAGGATATCACCACACGCTTGCTTACATTGCTTAACAAGTTCAAAACCGACTTCTTCGTTACCAGCCATTAGAGCACGGTATGGGAATACCACGTCCACTTCATCTGCGCCGTAAGCGACAGCAGCTTTAGTTTCAGCGACGGCAATCTCAATGTCATCGTTACCGTGTGGGAAGTTTGTCACAGTCGCAATACGTACTTCTGGTGTACCTTGTTCGCGTAGCGTTTTCTTAGCAATAGGAATAAAGCGAGGGTAAATACAGATCGCCGCCGTGTTACCCACAGGCGATTTTGCGTCATGACAAAGCGCGATCACTTTTTCATTAGTGTCGTCATCATTTAGCGTCGTTAGATCCATAAGTTTTAGTGCACGTAGAGCTGCTGCTTTTAAATCGCTCATTTCTATCTCCGGTCAATATATTCAATTAATTACCTGACAAACTCGTCAGCAATAAATGAACGGACTTGGTTCCTTGAAGACTCGGCTCAGCTATTTGGTTAGGGCTGAAGACCAATTGCTATCCTTGTCACCGCACAGTACCTGCTCGTTTAAAATCACCTGATTCCTGTCTTGGTGAGAGCTGGCTCTGGCTACATAAAGCTTCGTAAAAACACGAAAGAATTACTTAGTAGCCTATACAGTATAGGACTCTCATTCAAAACGGTAGAGCTGATTAAAACGCAAACGGTTTGCTTCTCAAAAAACTTCCATTCAATCGTTGAATCGCTTATCCCGCAACGATTCATTAGGAATTATCTGGCTCCTAAAACCAAAAAAGCCCCGCAGCAATTTCTTGCTACGGGGCGATATAATATGGCGTCTATATACTAATAACCTTTACGCGGGCAATTACATGCCAGCTAGGCTTAGACAGAAACCAGCAATCGTTGCTGCCATCAAGTTAGATAGCGTACCTGCGATTACGGCTTTAACACCCATACGTGCAATATCACTGCGACGCTTAGGCGCAAGACTACCCAGACCACCTAGTAGGATTGCGATAGAAGAAAGGTTCGCAAAACCACATAGAGCGAATGAGATGATTGCCTTTGTTTTCTCAGACAGAACAACTGGTGCAGCGTCGCCTAGATATGGTGCGAAGTTTGCGTATGCGACGAATTCGTTCGCAACTGTCTTCATACCGATGAACTCACCAGCAATTGTCGCTTCAGACCATGGCACACCCAATAGGAATGCAAGTGGAGAGAAGATCCAACCTAGAATCAGTTCTAGACGTAGTTCTGGCATACCAATCCAGCCACCGATGCCGCCAAGCATACCGTTAACCAGTGCGATAAGACCGATGAACGCGATTAGCATCGCGCCTACGTTAAGAGCTAGTTGAAGACCTGCAGATGCACCGCCCGCTGCTGCGTCGATAACGTTAGCTGGCTTGTCTTCACCTTCTGCTTCTAAGCTGTGAAGCTGTTCTACTGGCTCATCAGTTTCTGGCTTGATGATCTTAGCGAATAGAAGACCACCAGGAGCTGCCATGAATGATGCTGCTACTAGGTACTCGATTGGCACGCCCATTGATGCGTAACCTGCAAGTACACCACCAGCGATAGACGCTAGGCCGCCACACATTACAGCGAATAGCTCAGATTGAGTCATCTTAGGCACGAAAGGACGTACAACAAGTGGAGCCTCAGTTTGACCTACGAAGATGTTCGCCGCAGCAGACATAGATTCCGCACGAGACGTACCTAGTGCTTTTTGTAGGCCACCACCAAGAATCTTGATAACCCATTGCATGATACCTAGGTAGTAAAGTACCGAGATAAGTGCTGAGAAGAAGATTAGAGTCGGTAGTACACGGAATGCGAAGATGAAACCGCCACCGCCGAATACTTCGAACATCTTGTCAGAAACAAGACCACCGAATAGGAATGACGTACCGTCGTTACCGTAGTTAATCACGCTAGATACAGCGTCAGAGAAGCTACGTAGGATCTCTTGACCCCAAGGTACATAAAGAACAAACGCACCAAGCGCAAATTGGATAGCAAAAGCGCCAGCCACAGTTCTGATATTAATAGCTTTGCGGTTATCCGATAGAAGTACTGCGATAAGAATCAGTACAACCATACCAACCAGGCTCATAAACAGGCTCATAGTTTATGACTTCCTTATATTTAATAATTTGGCGTGTAACAAAATTTGAAGCTCAAAAGCGGGGGCGATTATACAAACCCACAGAAAAGAAAGTAGTACCCCCCTCACACTTTCGTCTTGAACACATAAAACATACACGCAATTTTGCGACATTGATCACATTTAGACTCTGCAAACGTTTTCGAATTCACAACTAACAGCATTTTTAGTCACAAAATTTAAACGTCGATTTGCTATTTTTTAGTAGTTGTGACGTAACCGTTTGCTTATTTTCATTTCTCAACATAATTAGCGACGATAGCACCATCTTCACCATTTTAGGCTCGTTCGGCCGACCTTGATATCCACACAATGGCATATCAGGTGCGTCCGTTTCTAATAGCAAACTTTCTAACGGGAGAGTGGCGATGGTCGAGCGTGTTTTTTGTGCTCTTTGGTAGGTAATCACACCACCAACACCGATTTTTAAGCCAAGATTGACATAGTCCATTGCTTGCTGATAACTGCCACTGAATCCATGAATAACGCACCGTTTAAAGGTGGGCTCTGCTTTAACAATGCAATAAGATCTTGATGCGCTTTTCGGCAATGAAGAATAACAGGCAATTGATGTTGGTTGGCAATGCGGATTTGCTCTATCAGTAATGATTTTTGTTGCCGTTCGTTTTCTCTACCTTGATAAAAGTCGAGACCACATTCTCCTACGGCCACCAATTTACTGTTACTTATAGATTCGGCAATACGCTGCTCTAAACGACCAATACTGCCAGCATCAATCTTATCGAGAAACATCGGATGAAACCCGAGTGCGAAAGACACCATTGCATGCTCGTTGGCTAACTGATTTATGGTTAGCCAATTTTGCTCATTAATACCAGGCACAACGATAGCGGCAACTTGAGCCTCTGCTGCCTCTAATAGCACTTGGTTTATGTCTTTTTTCTCTGCCAATAGATCAAGGTGGCAATGGCTATCAATCACCATCTTTTGGCTCTTTTCGGTAGGGTACGCAACTGCGTTTGTTCTCTGGTGTGAGTCCTAATGAGACACACCAATCATCGTATTTTTTAAGCCATTTTTTGAGTAATTCAATCATGATAAATTTACCTAAATAAATGTAATCGATTGCAATTTGTACTATCCCAAATCCTTGTCTTACAAAGGATAGCGCAATAGTTAGAGTTTTATCACTAAGTTGTGACTTACCCCTCAATGCTGTGATAGAAGCGGTTTTTTTTCATATACGCAAACGATAAAATGCTGCCTATTGTTTGTAAACCACACAAATTGTCTCTATCGTCATTTCTGTGTCGTTTACATGCGACCATTTTCTAGGCATCTAAACTGGACCAAGCCTAGCCTATCGAATCGTCAATGATACCCCATCATTCGACACTACAAGGGAATTGATCGTGAAAAAAACTATTCTAAAAATGTCTGCGCTTGCAGTAGCAGTAGCTTCATTTGGTGCGTTCGCAGCAAAACCAGCAGTGGTATACGATACAGCCGGTAAATTTGACAAATCATTCAACGAAGCTGTTTTTCAAAACGGTGTAAAAGTCTTTAATGCAGACAAAG
>ASHK01000402.1 GCA_000695745.1 Vibrio madracius
GTAAATCAAATCAAGTTGCACTTGTTCTGTATAAGCACCAAATGGGTAACGTGAATCCAGCGCTTCAAGACGCTCAATGGCTGATGTCCAGTTACCACCTTGTAACGATTCTTGAGCTTCAGCATAAAGCTGAGAAGGCGGAACATCTGGGACGGTGACTTCTTTGTCAGCACAACCAAACAACAAAGCTAGAGAAAGCAAGCCTGTTAGTTTAAGTAGTTTCATACGAGAACGAGTTTCCTTGATGTAAATATTTTTCCGTGTCCATTACTTTTCTTGTCAGTAACAGATACAATGATGGGCTATATTATCCACACTCGTGGTATTAGTCCCAAGGTTTTTTAAAAAGTTCGATATGGCTCAGCAGATTGAATTAACAAATACAGTAAAAGACAGCCAGCTAGGTCAGCGTTTAGACCAAGCTGTGGCTGAATTGTTCGCAGATTTTTCTCGTTCACGCCTGAAAGAGTGGCTTTTGGACGGGAAAATCGCCGTTAACGGCGAGGTAATCACAAAACCGCGTACCAAAGTAATGGGCGGTGAAGTTATTACCGTGCAAGCTGAACTAGAAGATGAAGAGCGTTTTGAAGCTCAAGACATCCCTCTAAATATCGTTTATGAGGATGATGACATTATTGTAATCAATAAGCCAAGAGATTTCGTTGTTCATCCTGGAGCAGGGACACCAGATGGCACGGTTCTTAATGCATTGTTACATCATTTTCCAGCGATTGCAGAAGTACCTCGTGCAGGTATTGTTCACCGTCTTGATAAAGATACGACAGGCTTGATGGTTGTCGCTAAGACCGTACCCGCTCAAACTCGTTTAGTGCGTGCTTTGCAAAAACGCAACATCACACGTGAATATGAGGCTATTGCGATTGGTAAAATGACCGCTGGCGGTATGGTCGATAAACCGATTGGCCGTCACTCGACGAAACGTACACTGATGGCAGTGAACGAACTCGGTAAACCAGCGGTAACACATTATCGTGTCGCTGAGCATTTCCGTGAGCATACGCGTATTCGTCTACGTCTAGAAACGGGCCGAACGCACCAAATCCGTGTTCATATGTCCTATCTGCAACACCCATTGTTAGGTGATAGCGCTTATGGCGGCCGCGCTCGCATTCCACGCGGAGCGAGTGAGGAATTGACTCATATGATTCGTAGCTTCGATCGTCAAGCCCTACACGCAGTCATGCTTAAGTTTGCACATCCTGTTACTGGAGAAGAGATGACGTTCCATGCGCCTATTCCAGATGACATGGTTGTGATGACCGAAGCGCTGCGTGAAGACGCCAAGTTGAATAAAGAAGAAGACTATTAATGTCACTTCTGACGCCAAACTGGGTCACACCTAATAATGTTGAGGCGGTAAGTTCAACACGTGAAAATGGCGTCTCTAAGGCGCCATTTTCCAGCTTTAATTTAGGGATGCATGTTGGCGATGAACCTTCCGATGTATTGGCAAACCGTCAGGCGTTGCAAATCAGTGCGAATATGCCGTCGTCACCTGTTTGGCTGAATCAAACGCATTCGACT
>ASHK01000403.1 GCA_000695745.1 Vibrio madracius
GTTGTCGAATAGATTTAGTTTCAGACCACAACAACAAACGGTGGTGATTTAGTTTGTTGTTAATGATGGGATAGAGACAGAGTATGCACAAAAATACACTCATGACTTTTATAAATACTACAAATATGCAAATTTCAACGTATTGAAAGAGAAGTAACAGCATTAAAAATACTTGGAAGAGAGTTTTTATCGAGACTTAGATTGCGAGGTTTTGAGAATTAAATTGTTTTATTTCAATGTATTAATGTGATTTTTGTGATGTAATAGTCGCGGAAGAGTTCTACACCTATCCAAAATATGATCCATGTCGCATTAATTTTATTTGTAATACATTAAGATTAATTTGCTTTTGGTAGCGCACGACACGAAGTGTCAGAATTAGCTTGGATGTGGCAAAGCAGCCAAGCGTTCAGATTATTCCATACGACCCCAAGCGAATGGGATGATTCTCCAAAACCTACTTGATAAGTATAAGAGTGTGTTTACCACCTCACTCAAACACCCCCGGAGTTAATGTCGACGTCACTCTACATTGACAATGGATCTCCTAATGTCGTTTTAACCCTCGCATTATTACAGGTGATGCGAGGGTGTTTTTTATGTCTTACAATAAATTGTCGCACTTACTTATGCTTCCTTAATTTATAAATCATCAGTCTGGATTGTGGCTTCACTTAACTGATTGTTTTTGAGTTTAAATTGTGGGTTTGCCTCTCGGTTGTGATGTAGATCTCGATATTCTTTAAAATATGATACGGGTCATATGTAATACAATAATGATGGCTAAATAAACGATCTTGCTCACGTAATAATTATATTGTACTACAAATCATAAGGTGTGGACGTATAGTTAACGTAACCGAATAACATATCAAAAGGTTTCAAGATGGATCTCAATACCCTAATTGTAGGCATCTATTTCCTATTTCTTATAGCAATAGGCTGGATGTTCCGAACATTTACTAGCACTACAAGCGACTACTTCCGTGGGGGCGGTAGCATGCTTTGGTGGATGGTTGGTGCAACGGCATTTATGACGCAGTTTAGTGCTTGGACATTTACCGGAGCTGCGGGTAAAGCGTTTACCGATGGTTTTGCCGTTGCCATCATTTTTATTGCCAACGCATTTGGCTATTTAATGAACTACCTATACTTTGCTCCTAAATTCCGTCAGTTGCGTGTCGTCACTGTCATCGAAGCGATACGTATGCGTTTTGGCAAAGTAAATGAACAGGTATTTACGTGGTCAGGGATGCCTAATAGTGTTATCTCGGCAGGTATTTGGCTGAATGGTCTCGCTATCATCGCTTCTGGTATTTTTGGATTCGATATGACCACAACCATTATTCTTACCGGTCTTGTGGTTCTTGTCATGTCTGTGACTGGTGGCTCTTGGGCTGTCATTGCCTCTGACTTCATGCAAATGGTCATTATCATGGCCGTAACGGTAACGTGTGCAATTGTTGCGGTTTATCATGGTGGTGGTGTTTCCAATATCGTTGAGAACTTCCCAACCGAATCATTTGTTACCGGTGATAACCTCAACTATTTAAGTATCTTCAGTATCTGGGCTGTATTTATTTTCCTAAAACAGTTTAGCATTACTAACAACATGTTGAATTCATATCGTTATTTGGCTGCAAAAGACTCAAATAACGCTCGTAAAGCTGCACTTTTGGCATGTGTGTTGATGACGCTTGGGCCAATCATTTGGTTTATGCCTTCATGGTTTATAGCAGGTCAAGGTGTGGATTTGGCGGCGCAATACCCAGAAGCTGGCTCTAAAGCGAGTGACTTTGCGTACCTTTACTTCGTTCAAGAGTATATGCCAGTGGGCATGGTTGGTCTTTTGATTGCAGCGATGTTCGCAGCGACCATGTCTTCCATGGACTCTGGTCTGAATCGTAACTCAGGGATTTTTGTTAAGAACTTCTATGAACCGATTCTGCGTCCAAATGCCAATGAAAAAGAGCTAGTCGTGGTTTCTAAGCTGACCTCTACTTTCTTCGGCATTGCTATTATTCTAGTTGCTCTGTTTATTAACTCCCTTAAAG
>ASHK01000404.1 GCA_000695745.1 Vibrio madracius
CGTACACCAAATAAAGAATGCGCTGTTCCATTTCAGGAAGCGTGTTTAATACTTGTTTCACTTCATTGAACAGCACTTCCCGATCCGTTTCCGGAACCGCTGTTATCACCGTTTCCAACTCAATATCATCAAACACATCCACCAGCGTCATAGCTTGTTGATAATCATGACTTTCAATGCCTAAATGACGACAAATCTCATTGGTTGTGGGCTGTCTTCCCAACTGCTGAACTAATTGTCTTTCAGCGTGTTTGATTCGATTGACCAATTGGCGCTTATCGCGCTCCATATAGTCCCGACGGCGCAGTTCATCGACGAGTTCACCTCGAATTCGTACCGCCACAGCACGACGAAAGTCATCATTGGCGACATGGTCAAACTTCCTGAGTTCAATGACCAACGTCATCATGGCTGTTTGACGTAAATCTTCAAACGTTCCTTCATCAACAGCGTAACGATATTGATACAGCAGCCCGTTAATCAGCTTGATATTTTGTTGCAACACTAACTTTTCTAACTCCTGCAACGTGGCTTGGTCGTTAGTTTGGGTATGCTGGTATTTTGGCTGCATCAACATAGTGGCAACCTATTGAAAGACCGCTTTAGTGACAAGTACATCACCGACTTGCAAGCTCGGTAGTTCATCTAGGTCATCTTTGAGATCATCTTGAATCACATAGATAAACTGTTTGTTGTAGAAATAAGAGGCGTCTTTGACACTGAATTTTTTAATGATTCGATTCTTAATTCGGCTTAGTTGTTCATGCACATAGGCACCATTTTTCTGTGGGGTAAACATGGAAACATCGAGCAGAAGCAGGCTTTGTCGATTACCTAAATTAATGGGCACTAAGACATTTTCCAATTGAATCTCAACCTGTTGCGTTTTTGCTGGCTCTGGGTCTGTCGGTGAAAGCCAAGCGGTCAATGACGCCATATTCAACATATTGCTCTGGTACAGCCAAAAACCAGCCACCGAGAGGGCAAGCGTCGCGACGAATGTGACAATAATTTTAGTCATCCTTAAACCCTCGCAATGTAAGCACGATATTCCAAAACATCGCTGCTATCTTGATTAGACGTATCATTGGCCTTCGGGTTGATATCGGACTCTGAATGCCCACTTTGTTGTTGAGATTGAAACGATTGAGAGTTCGATTGCCTAGTGTGATAGTGACCTCTGAAAGCTCACTATTTTGTGCGACGAGTTCTGATCTTAGACGTTCTGATGTCGCTAGAATCGCTTCTCTTGTTGCCACGGACGTGCGCTCACTTGGATCGTGACGCGCTCACCATCAATCCTTACATGTATGTCCACTTTGCCAAGCTCTGGTGGATCAAAACGAATCGAGCGGCTTGATTGCTGGTGTCCAATTGAAGCTGAATTTTATCTCGCAGCACTTGGTGAATTTGTCTTTGGCTATCTACGTCAAGCGCTTTACTGACTTCAATGGTCGGTGCTACTCGATTCGCTGTTGTTTCATTCATTAGATACAGCGCTTCGGCGGGTTGTTGGGTGATGGCCCCAAGAGGAAGTTGCGTACTGAGTTTTAAGCTTGCTGGTGTCCAGAGGTTCATGGAGCTCGCATTAGGCGCAATGCTGGGCAACGACTCCAAGTTGAGCAAAATGGGGTTAGTCGACAGCGACTCCTTTGGCCGCCAGGTGTCCTTAACGTCCAATATCACGCCTCTCAAGACCTGATGAGAAAAGGAGGTAGCGTTTGAGGTCACTAGCACTCCATCATTGCTGTATTCCTCAGCGTCAAAAGAGAACCGAGGGTGGCTGCGATGACGCTGCTATTACTTGGATAGAAGCTGCGATTGAGCGTGCAACTTCATTGAGTCGAAACGGTAGCGCTTTTGCTGGCAGAGGTAAGCTAGCACTTGACGTCTGTGCAGGCTCTTCAAGCATCAACAAACTCACGGACTCCAAAGTACTGCGTTCATTAACCTCGCGAGCACCACTCTCAGAAACGACGCCTTGCTCAATAGGTAACGACTGCTGCACCTGATTCAGCACTGAGAACAAAGTTTGAAATGAATGCGCAATGGGCGTCATGCGGGTTTCCCCAAGCTCAGAAGACAGTGAGGAGTGAGGCGTTGAAGCGACATTGTTCTTCACCACAGCATCGCCCGCCGACAGCAAGTCGAAAATCAGGCCATTGGCCGTCCAACTATTTGATGCCATTTTTCCTTGCAGTTCCATCACTGTTCTCCTGCTCTTACCTGTGTCTGGGCATACGCTTTATCTCGCTCGCGCAGACTTGAATTGGCACTAAGCTGCTGTTTAAGGATAACTTGTTCATGCTCTACTAATGCTCTGCATTGGTTGTGAACACTTTTCAAACGCACAACCAGAGGCAGATAGCTCGGATGTGATTGCTCTATGGTTAGCAGCACCTGTTTGAGCAAACGGTTTAGCTTTTCTATCTCAGAAAATTGTCTGTTGTTGACCGCCTGTTCTAGCTTGAGAACAAGGCGCTCTAGTTGTTCAGGACTGGGCTTCATCAAGCCACTCCATTGCGCCTTCCCACCCTTCTTTAAGATCCATCATCACTTCAATAAGCTTATCTATTAGCTCGGTATTCATTTCCTTAGACGCCTCAAAAACAGTCGCAATGCCATGCTCATAGAGTGCATGGATGTTCTGAATCAAAACTTCACCTGTCGACAAATCAAGAGAAGCATCTAACCCAACTAAGATATCAATGGATTTTTGAGAAGCTTTAGATTTGAGTTCAAGATCCTTATGCTCTATCGCGTATTTGACGCTTTCTAGCTCCTGAATTAGACGCTCATGTAACATACATATCAGCTCAAAACTTGATGATACTGATGCATTAGCGGCAACTTGGACGTTGGCATAATTAGCTTGTTGCTGTTTTCCTAATAGCATGCGGTTTCTCCTTAAACCGTGAAAAGTCCGGAAACGGAATCCAATTGACTACTCAGTGAATTCAATTGAGTAAACTGGGCAAGGTAGCGGTTATAGTAGGTCTCATAACGAGTATCCAAAGCAGACAAGGCGTCGTTTATACGACTTTTTTCATTGTTTCAGGGTATCAATTCGGCGATTGAGCGAACCGTTGGAGAAGTCGATATAGCTCTCTAACTGAGTTTCAAACGCCTCAAACACACCGCCCGTACCTGTAAATAGTGTTTCAAAATCGATGCTAGCAGCGGCACTTTCAAACACCTCCGAGTCCAAACTCAATTTGCCGTCGCGATCAATTTCTAGCCCTAACTCAAAGAGTCGAATCCCGCCATAGTCAGCTCTAATAACATTGGACAATTGGTTTTTGATATTGCGTATTGTGCTATCGGAAGCGAGCACCCCGCGTGCTTCATCTTCGCTTCCTGACTGAGTCAATTTGGTGATTTCGCTAACAGCGCTGTTGTAGCTATCTACAAACTCTTGCAGCGATGCTACGGTGGCGGAAATATCATCGCCTATATTGATATTAGTCGCCGCATCACCACTGGTATTAGCTTTGAGAACCGTGAGATCGACACCATCGATTAAATCTTCGAAAGTATTATTAGCACTGTTCAGCTGCGTACCAAATTCATTACCGAGAGCGATAATGGCATCTTGAGCTGCTTGTAACGGTGCCGCACTTGCCGCTGTTACCGTCGTTTCCCAACCGCTTGCCACATCAGCAGATAAGGTGAAACTGGCTTCAATCCCCTCATTGTCGGAGCCAAACAACACTTTCATTGCTCCCTGCGACTTAATCAACGTTGCTTGAATTGAACCATCAAACTGGTCGTTGAAGTAAGTCACAAACTCACTGTAGGTGACATCACCACTTATATCGCTATCAGCATCCATGATGTTGATACTGGTCGTAGCCCCACCTTGCATCACCGAAAAGCTGCCAGCCGTAGCCATCACATCGTTCGGGTCGGTAGAAGTCGCATCAAAGACAACTTGGTGATTAGATGCCATCTGCTTAACGAAGACATCAAGATTAACGTCTTCCGTACCTGGACTGGTCGTTAACGAAACGTAGTCTTCACTGGAAGTAGACGTCGAGGTTTGAGTGAGACTTGAACCTGTTTTTGTAAACTGGTAGATGTTGTCTTCGAGAGATTGTAATGCGGATTTGACTTTGTTGATGGCAGAAGTCTTAGACGAAATTGTTGACAGTTTTTGGTTGTAGCGCAGCTCAAAAGGCTGCACGTCTAAGCTGGCAAAATTACTGGCGAGCTGCACCGCATCAACGTTCATGATCCTTCCCTCTTTAGTCCATAAGGAGGTACAGCTCTACCCTCCTTAGAATGTTGTGACTATGGTTATCCTAATAAGCTCATCGCTAGCTGAGGGACCATTTTCGATGCACTAAGCATCGACGCCCCGGATTGCATTAGCATTTGTTGTTTGCTCATCATTCCCGATTCTGACGCAAAATTGGTATCCATAATCCTGCCTTTGGATGCATCGATATTTTCCACCATATTTCCTAGGTTGGTTATCGTATGATCCAGTCGATTAATATTCGCTCCAAGTTCAGACCTTAATGTTCCAAGCAACCCGATAACGCCACCATCAGCGGCACTACCTACGGTACCATCGACAGCTGTATCCGAATTCACTGTGAGAAGATCGACTACGGCTGAAGGGTCATCACCTCCCGCCGCAGTAAGGTCAGCACCTTTCAGCTCAGTCACTGCCGCTGAAAGTGAGGTAAAACCAGCTAAGATAGCACTCCCCGCACCTCCGACGGCTAAGGTTTCAGTTGTTGTAGAACCAATTTGAAAAGTAGTGCCAGTACCCAAGGCTCCACCTGCGCCTAATAATGCCTGTCCACCGTAGTTAGTGTTAGTCAAGATACTCTCTGCTTCTGTGGCAAGCTGAACTAACTCAGATGTAATCGCTTTTAGATCAGCGTCAGCGTTTGTACCGTTTGCCGCTTGTAGAGATAAGTCATTCATTCTGTAGGCAATATTAGTAACTTCATCTAATGCACCTTCCGAAGTTTGTAGCATCGAAATGGCATCTTGTGCATTTCGCATTCCAACCGACATTCCTCTCGATTGTGCTTCTAAACGATTAGCAATCTGCAGGCCTGCAGCATCATCTGCAGCACTGTTTATTCGAAACCCAGTCGAAAGCCTTTCTAAAGATTTAGTCAACTCATTATTCGTATTGTACAAAGTGTTTTGAGTAACCAAGTTCGCGTAATTGGTATGAATTGAAATACTCATAGTGCCCCCTAACCTAGTAAGCTCATAGCTAGTTGCGGCACCATTTTCGATGCACTAAGCATTGACGCACCTGATTGCATTAACATTTGTTGTTTAGACATTTCGCCAGACTCTGCAGCAAAGTTCGTATCCATAATTCGACCTTTCGACGCATCAATGTTCTCTACCATATTGCCGAGATTAGTTATCGTATGATCAAGGCGATTGATGTACGCGCCAAAGCCTGAACGGGTCTCACCTAGAGTCTCAATCAAAGTAACCAATGGT
>ASHK01000405.1 GCA_000695745.1 Vibrio madracius
TCCGGATAATAGTCACCTTTTTCGCGGCGAATCTCTTGTCTTGCCGCATCCATATCAATCATTGCGGCTTGGATCTCTGGATGGTTATCAACCGCTTGTTGTATCGCCGTATCGAGGGTGCTTGGCAGCAATCCGCTGTCGAATTTTGGAAACACCAATTCACTGCCAGGCTTACCTACTAGGCGCAAAAACTGTGTTTTCAAATCATAGAGGTTGTTTTGAGCCGATATTTGAGAGGACTGAGCCGTCGCGACACGGGCTGAGATCTGTGCTAAATCCGAGTTACTTGCCAACCCTTTTTGTTTTTTGTCTAACACATCTTGGTAAATGTCTTGATGCTCAACCACATTCCTATTGGCCAATTGCAGTAACGTTTCTGCCTCTAATAGATCTAAATAGATCCTGACTACATCGAGCGAGACATTTTCAGCGCGAGATATCAAGGTAAGACGTTCCGCTTCTGCCTCATAGTCAAGACGTTTCACGTTTGCGCTAGTCCCAAATCCATCAAATAAAAGTTGTGAAACACGTACACCCAATTCGGTTCGGTTTAGTCGTCTATCATCAGGGTCAATGTAGTTTCCGTTGTTATAACGAGTCTCCTCAACCCCGGCCGCAGCGTACAGATTCACTTGTGGTAAGCGAAAACCACTGGCTGCATCACCATCTCTAATGACCGATTGATACCGTGAGTACTGTGCGAGTACTTCCGGACTATAATCGATTGCAAATGCTACTGACTCTTCTAGCGAAATAGCGTGCGCTTGAGACGCAAACGCCACACACATAGACAGCATGAGCTTAGAACAACGCATACTTTTTCCTTGTCTTGTTATCGTTCTCGTAACGAGTTTTCCTTTGCTCTAAGTATTGGTTTTAGCCAATAACTTAAAACCGTTTTTTCCCCAGTTAAAATATCGACGGCAGCCTGCATTCCGGGAATAACAGTAAAAGACTTGTCGTCTAGCGCCTGTTGATCTAATTCGATGTGGGCGCGATAGTAAGCGGCGCCATCTTCCGTTTGTAAGGCATCGGCACTGACGTACGTCACTTTGCCTTTTTGTCCACCATATATAACAAAATCATAGGCAGAAAATTTAACGGTTGCCTCCAAACCTACTGAAATAAAAGCAATATCTTTGGGAGCAATCTTGGCTTCTACGATCAAACCCGATTTTTAGGTACCAATTCCATGATCGGTTCGCCAGGACGCACTACACCGCCAATAGTTCGTACAAATACTTCTTTGACCGTAGCGTCTACAGGGGACTCAATCTGGGTTCTACGTAGTTGGTCGGCAATGGCTTGTCGGCTCTCGTTCAATTGCGCTAGCGTAGCGGAGATTTCATTGAGTTGACCTTGGGCCTTGGTTCGATAGTTAAGCGCAATGCCTCTGTGGTCAGCTATTGCTTCAGCATAAGCGGCTCGCTGTTTTTGAGCAGAAACCTTTGCACTCGATAAATCGCCTTCTAGTCTGATGACATCTCTATTCAGTTTAAGTAACTCCACCTCTGCCACCGCGCCACTTTCAACGACAGATTTGAGCAAATCACGTTCTTTCTTAACTATCGCTAAACTGCTTTGTAGAGTTCGAATACTAGATTGAGTATCACTAACTGCTTGAGCTTGTTGCTCAATTCTAAGTTTTGATTCTTCTAGTTCTGAGGTGACTTGCTCCAGCCGTTCATAATAGTTAGCTTTTGCATTAAATAACGCCGCGCTTGAGCTATCGTTGGTAGCAATATCGAAAGGCGTCACCGTCACCTGTTTTTGCCAATCACTTTGTTGGTTGTCGACTTTAACTGACGCCAGCTCCGCCTCTAAGCGGACTCTTTGTGCGGTAAGGCTATCGAACTGCTTACCCGACTCTTGAAATGACGCTCTAAATCGTGTGTCATCCAAAATCGCTAATGGCTGGCCTTTTACGACCGAATCACCTTGCCTCACCAATATGTTCTCTATCAATCCCCCCTCTAAAGACTGAATGGTTTGCACAGACTGACTAGGAACGACTGACCCCTCTCCGACGACAACTTCATCAAGCGTTGCCCATGATGCCCAACCAATAATAACCGTGACTAAGGCGACAATAATCCAAATGAGCTTTCTGGATCGATAAGCCAATTGACGATTGTGCCATTCGATGTGATTAGTGCTCATGGCTACCTCCTTTTACGACGGAGATATTTTTTGACTTTGTGTTTACTAGAGCGGCGTTCGAAAATCTCTTTAGGTGATCCTTCTAGTGCAATTTTCCCCCGTTCAAGGACGATGACACGATCGCATAAAGCCAGGAATGACTGCCTGTGAGAACTAATAACCATGGTGATATTTTTAGGCATTCTTAATAGAGCCTGATAGAAACGCTGTTCAGCTTGACTATCTAAAGCACTGGTTGGCTCATCTAATGCAAGTAGCTTTGGTTGACGATACAACGCACGCGCTAACGCCACAGCTTGTCGTTGTCCTCCAGATAAATTTCGCCCACCTTCTCCAACTTGAGTTTCTAATCCATTGACTAGGCGAGGCATATAATCGTTCAACCCAGAGTATTGAATGGCGTACGCCAGTCTGTGTTCATCAAACTGAGTATCACCAAAGGTAATATTTTCGAAACAGAACCAAAAAACAACACACTATGCTGAGCAACCCAACCCGTGTTTTCACGCAACACACTGTGAGGCCATAACTTTGAGTCCAACCCTTCAAAATAGACTTGACCGCTGCTTGGCTCATATTGCTTCAACAGCAGAGACATCAACGTAGACTTACCTGCCCCAGCGGCCCCTACAATGCCAACCMTTTCACCTGCTTTAATCTCGAGATCGATTCCTGATAACACTTCAGCGTGCATCTCGGGATAGACAAAACCTACATTATCGAGTTTGATATGACCATTAAAGCTACCTCGTTCCAACACCTGGTGGCTGGTATCTTCTTGAGGCAAGCTCATGATTTGATTTAACCCTTCCATTGCTGTTTTTGATTGTTGGTATCTCAGCATTAGCATTGACAACTGATTAATAGAGCTTCCAGCACGTCCGCTGAGCATCACTATCGCAATTAAGCCTCCCATAGTGAGCAGACCTTCTGAGATCTGATAAACGCCGAAGACAATGAGTGACACCGTCACTATCTGTTGGCTAGATTGAATGCAATGCGAAACGATATTAGTGTAGGTTCTGGAACGGCTTTGCCAGGTAGAAAGAGATGAGACAACCTGTTCCCAACGTTTTTGTAGTAGACCTTGAGCATTGTTTTGTTTGATTTCAGACAGTGCATTTAGGCTTTCAATGAGCTGAGCTTGGCGCTGAGTGGAAAGACGGGAGGTTTCTTCTAACGTCCCTTCCACTTTCGATTTCATAGCAACACTAATGGTCACGAGAAGCAGCATGACGCCCATAGGGATAAACATCATCGCGCCCCCCAGCCAACCTATTAATACCAAGAACAGGAATGTAAAAGGCAGATCCACAAGGGTAACTAACGTTACAGAGGTCAAAAACTCTTTGACCGAATCGAAGTCTTGCAGCTGTCTTGAAAATGCACCAACAGATTGAGGTCGGTTTTCTAACCTCATCCCCATTGTTTTACTAAACAGCTGTGATGAGAGTTTGTTGTCAACGTAGCGGCTGGCCATATCCGTAACCGAACTTCGAGACTCTTTGAGTATCCAGTCAAATACAATCACTATAGCCACACCAATCGACAGAACCCACAAGGTGTTAAAGGCTTGATTGGGCACCACTCGGTCGTAAACATTCATAGTAAATAAAGGGACAACGAGTGCGAGCACGTTAATTACAAACGAGGCCACCAGCAAGTCACGGTACCAAGGACGTACTTCCTTGATTGCCATTAACAGCCAATGCGTTGGGGTATGCTGTTTTAGGTCATCGACTCTCTCATCTATTATGCTGTTGGCATTGATTTGCCATAACGCGGTGTCTATTTTGGCTTTAAATTCAGAAATATCGACAGTACTTTGTTTAAACTCTTGTTCAACATTAAGGTATGTAATCTGTTGTCCATCCACACCTATCACAATCAATGGACTACGCGTCTCCGACTCAACAACGACCAATGGCAAGGCTGCTTTCGTAATATCTTCAATCGACAACTCCATAATATCGATACCAAGCCGTTCCAAGGCTCTAGAGAATATCCCCTCGGACAGCTTTCCTTCATCTAAAGGAAGTCCAGATTTTATTTTGACTGGATGACAACGCACTTCAAAGTGCCTACATAACCACTGTATGGCCTGTAACCAATAATCCTTGTCTGTTTTATCCACTGCGTTTCCCTACTACTTAGATTGGTTTAAGACAAAATTAGGTTTTGGTCGTCGATCATTTTTTGAATAATGTCAACTTCAGCCACCCCACTGGTACTGTTCCCTCCGTATAGCTGTTCCAGTGTTGTGTTTTCTAAAACAATGTGATGCTTAACTGTTGTTCCATCAGGCTTCAGGTCAATCCTGACGTTCGATCCTTCTTGGATCAGATCCATTTGTTGATCTGCCTCTGCAGCTGTCGACACGCCCGCTAGGATGCCACTCAAATCAATAGAGTCCGTATTAGC
>ASHK01000406.1 GCA_000695745.1 Vibrio madracius
CCGACAAGTTCATCATAGGTAGGCAGAGTCACTGGGATTTGTGGCGCCATGCCTTCGCCAGGAGAAAAAATAGAATCGCCACGGCAATCGCTATTGTACTTAAAAGGAAAAGCGTCTTTTTCTACGAGTGTTTGCTCGGTACAGCGCCAACCAGCAACTGCACTACATGGTAGCTCTCTACCAGTAATATCCTTAAGCATATTGTAGCCCTTAGATATTTCACTACGTAGCTCTTCTGCCGACATGGTGTCGGTTTTCATCTGCCACTTATGGTGATCCCACGCATGCAAACCAATCTCATGTCCTGCGTTATCGGTCGCTTCAATAATGGGGCGCAGCTTTTTACCAATCACAGGACCAGGCCAGATCGTGCCACGAATCAAAATATCGTAACCGTAAAGGCTAGCCGCCTTAGAGCGAAGCATCTTCTTCAAAAATGCAGGACGCAAAAGGCGCCAAATATGGCGCCCCATGTTATCAGGTCCAACAGTAAAGAAGAATGAAGCCTTCACTCCGTGCTTCTCGAAGATCTCGAGTAGCTTAGGCACACCTAACTTAGTGCCTCGGTATGTGTCTACGTCGATGCGAAGACCGACTTTAGTGACTTCATTCTGTTCCATTACTTCTCTTCTGCTACTGCACCTTTAAGGAAGAAATCTAGCGTCTCTTCGATTGTGTCGTTCATGTGAACTTTTGGTTCCCAATCAAGCAGTTTCTTCGCGTTTGCGATGCTTGGTTTACGGTGTTGAACGTCTTGGTAGCCGTCACCGTAGAACGCTTTACTTTCTACTAGGTTGTAGCCTGCAAATGGAGGGAACTGGTCACGTAGTGGGTGGTTCTCAAACTTCTCAACCAGTGTTTCAGCAAGCTCTTTAATACTAGCTTCGTTTTCTGGTGCACCGATGTTGATAATTTGACCGTCACATAGACCTTCTTTGTTCTCGATGATGCGGAATAGCGCTTCAATCGCTTCAGAGATGTCAGTGAAACAACGCTTCTGCTCACCACCATCAATCAGTTTGATTGGCGTACCTTCAACTAGGTTAAGGATAAGCTGAGTGATCGCACGGCTAGAACCGATACGAGCAGAGTTCAAACTATCTAGACGTGGACCCATCCAGTTGAACGGACGGAATAGTGTGAACTTAAGGCCATCTTTCTTGCCGTAAGCCCAGATAACACGGTCAAGTAGCTGTTTAGATACTGAATAGATCCAACGCTGACGGTTGATAGGACCAACGATCAGTGGAGAGGTATCTTCGTTGAACTCAGCATCAGTAGACATACCATAAACTTCAGAAGTTGATGGGAAGATAATACGCTTGTTGTATTTCACACATGCACGAACAATCTTCAGGTTCTCTTCGAAGTCCAATTCGAATACGCGAAGTGGGTTACGCGTGTATTCAATTGGCGTTGCAATAGCAACGAGTGGAAGAATGATGTCACACTTCTTAACGTGGTACCTCGATCCATCTCGGTTGTGGATGGTGATATCACCTTCTACGAAGTGGAAATCAGGGTGGCTTAGGTGCTCTTCGATTTGGTTAGAGTTCATATCCATTGCATAAACTTCGTAACCACCGTCGTCTAGAAGACGCTTAGTTAGGTGAGTACCGATGAAGCCGTTAGCACCTAGGATAAGCACTTTTTGACGCTTCTTAGCGTTAATAAGAGCACTTGCTTGTGGACCAAAGCGCATACCTTCAACAAGGTGAAGCTCAGCAGCTAGCTGCTCACCACCTAGGTAAAGACCGTTTTCCGCTTCACCAGACTTAACAATCAATGAGCCTTGAGCACAAGCTATCGTTAGTGGTGTAGTAGAAACGATAGTACCAGGCGTGACATCAAATGTTTTGTCGCTAGCTTCTGCGTTCCAAATAATAAGCTTACGCTCACCTAGGAAAGTGAATGCACCTGGGAACGGTTCAGTTACGGCACGAACTAGGTTAAATACGGTACGAGAATCGGTTGACCACTTAATCTCACCGTCAGCTGGGGTGCGACGACCAAAGTAAGTTGCTTTGCTTTCGTCTTGAGCTGTCGCTTTGAAAGAACCATCAACGATTGTTGGCAGTACTTTGCTTAGCAGGTCGCTAGATGCAACATTCATACGCTTATGAAGCGTTTCAGCAGTATCTTCGTCAGTGATCGCAATCTTCTCTTGACCTACGATGTCACCAGCGTCCGCTTTTTGAACCATTTTATGTAGCGTTACACCTGTTTCTGTCTCACCGTTTACGAGTGCCCAGTTGATTGGAGCACGGCCGCGGTAAGTAGGAAGCAGAGAACCGTGTAGGTTAAAGCCACCTTTTGGTGCAATATCCAGCACTTCTTGGCTGATCATGTTGCGATAGTAGAATGAGAACAATGCATCTGGCTTCATTGCACGGATCTTTTCAACCCATAGTGGGTGGTTCACGTCTTCTGGTGCGTAAACTGGAATACCGTTTTTAGCTGCAAGCTTCGCTACAGACTCAAAAAACACATTCTCGTTGCTGTCATCAACATGGGTGAATACTGCTTCGATTTCCACACCTGCTTCAAGCAAGCTACGAACGCCAGTACAACCGATATTGTGGTAGCAAACACGACTACTTTCATGGGATATTCCTCTGGATATAAATCTTATTCTTTATTCTTCAATTCATCAGTTTCACGCGCTTGCTTAGTGGCTTCACCCACTAGCACGTCTTGCACGTAGAAACGAGGGCGCGCTCTAACATCAGAGTATATGCGGCCAATGTACTCACCGAGTAAACCTAGACCCACAAACTGCGCACCCACAAATACAAATAGGATAGCAAATAGCGTAAACAGACCATCGCCTGCCCACTCAGAACCAAACATAATGCGCATCAGCATCAAAATAATACCAAACGCGATACCTGCCGCTGCGATACCACCACCAACAATGCTTAGCAACCGCAATGGCGCAGTTGTCATGCTGGTGATCAAGTCAAACATTAGGCTAATAAGCTTCATAAAGCTATATTTCGACTCGCCGTCGGCACGCTCATCATGGTGAACGTCAATCTCAGTCGTGTGGCGAGAGAAGCCATTGGCCAGCACAGGAATAAACGTACTACGCTCATGACACTCAAGCATTGCGTCAACGACATGGCGACGGTAAGCTCGAAGCATACACCCATAGTCGTTCATTTCGACACCCGTAGAGCGCTTTACTAACTTATTGATAAGTTTTGAAGGGTAACGGCGCAGTGCGCTATCTTGGCGATTCTTACGAACCGTCCCGACTGAATCAAATCCCTCTTCAGCTTTAGCAACCAGGTTCGGAATTTCCTCCGGCGGATTTTGAAGATCAGCATCAAGAGTGATAATTAAATCACCACGAACTTGCTCAAAACCAGCCATAATGGCATTGTGTTGACCATAGTTACGATTGAGGATAACACCAACAACGTGACTCCCTTCTTTTGATGATGCTTGTTCAATGATGTTCGCACTGCGGTCACGACTTCCATCATCCACGAGAATAATCTCGTAGTCTTTACCTAGACTATCGCTTGCCTTAGTTGTTCGGTCTATTAACTCTTGAAGACAGTTCTCTTCGTTGTATACCGGAATAACAATAGAGACAAAATTGATTGCTTGATTGTGTTTCATGGTTTACCCAATTATTTCTGAAACGGCGCTAACTACGCGCGCAACATCGTCCTGAGTCATATCAGGAAACAGCGGTAGCGAGCAGATTTGGTTACTGTTACGTTCTGTGTTCTCTAAATTAGGGTTGATCGCCCCAAAAAGCTCCGCATAATTTTCGCGGTAATATTTTTGCGTATGGCAAGCTTTAAAGTGGATGCCTGCTCCAATACCTTTCTCTTTGAGTGCCGCGATAAGATCATCACGAGTCAAACCCGCAATAGCAGGGTCGACTCGAACGATCATAAGATGCCAACAGTGCTTATGATCATGTGTTGCCAATCCAAGAGGGGTAACGCCTTTGATTGACTCTAGCTGACGACGATAAGACATCGCTAATTGAGTACGTTGCTCTGTGATGTCTGCAATGCGGTCCATTTGACCAAGTGCTAGCACTGCGCAAATATCTGGCATGTTATATTTAAAGCCAGGCTCCACCACTTCTGCTTGAGGGGCTCTACCCTGAGTCTCGCGATCAAAGGCATCAACGCCTAAACCATGAAACTTCAGTCTACGTATCTTGTCCGCCAGTTCTGCGTCAAACGTTGTGAACACACCACCCTCGGCAGTGGTCACGTTTTTGATGGCATGAGTAGAAAACAGACAAGTACCACGATGTCCTACTGGCTTTCCTTTGTACTCAGTGCCTAGTGCGTGGGCGGCATCTTCAATAACAGGAATGTTGTACTTCTCACCCAAAAGATAGATAGGGTCTAGGTCAAGCGACGCACCTGCATAATGCACAGGAATGATCAGCTTGGTATTTTCGGTAATTAACGGCTCAATTTTGTCTGCATCTGTCATTAGTGTGTCTGCATCGACATCAACAAATACAGGTTTGGCACCCACAAGAGTGATCATGTTAACCGTAGAAACCCAAGTCAGTGATGGGGTGATTACCTCATCGCCAGGACCAATACCTAGAGCCAGCAAGACTAGATGCATTCCTGCCGTCGCACTGCTTAGTGCCACCGCATGAGGAGCGCCCGTATGCTCAGAGATTTTATTTTCTAGCTCTGCATTTTTTGGTCCGGTGGTAATCCACCCGGAACGAAGGACATCAACCACCGCTTGAATGTCTTGCTCATCTACGGCAGGTCTACATAAAGGAAGAAAAGGCTGGCTCATTTTTTAAACTCACAGTTATATCGCATACTTACACGCGAAAAGAGGACACCAAAGTTTACTAGGGCGTGCAAAGAATTAAAAGGGGCGATGCGTCTTCGCGCCACAAAACATTGACCTTTAGAACATATTTAACGCAAATATAGTTCACACCTATGTCGATATCGGCAAATTAACACTAACATTTACGAAAATGTCACTTTTGCACCCAAATATTGTTCTTTGCGGAGAAAATGCGGCGATTTCTCCCACGTCACAAAGATCTTAAAACGCTAAGTCAGATTTGTGTAAATTTGATTAACTTCGACCTATTGCTTCTAAGGTGATGTCCTAAAAGCGCCACAGTGTGACATACTTTATACCCTACCTTTGTAATCATTTGTATGTGCTCTGTTTGTGTCTATCATTGAGTGGGGTTAGAATCAGCGTCCAATTTTAGAACTAGGTGCTCTCGTGAACCTCAACAATAGCCCAGTAACGCAACATCATTTTCAAGGATACGATTTTCATCTAAAACGAGATGACCTATTGCACAGCCACTTCAACGGCAACAAAGCACGCAAATTTGCTGACTTACTGGGGAGTGAGTTGCCGGGTATTACTCAACTCATTGGCTGGGGTTCAGCACAAGCCAACTCTCTCACCTCTTTAGCGGCGCTAGCCAAAATAAAACAACTAAAAACTGACCTATTTTGTCGACCATAAACCGGATTGGCTAGACGAGCACCCTACCGGCAACTATCGGGCAGCCAAAGAACTAGGTGCAGAAATCATCTCACTAAAACAGCTGTTAGGTTCAAACGCGCCCCACCCTCGAGACTATATAAGCGCTAATTATGCGCATTCTACAGACAGCTATGTAGTACCTGAAGGGGGGCGATTTCAATCAGCTCGAAAGGGGATTGTCGAACTTGCAGAAGAAATTCTCAGCTGGTCTCGATTTGAAAAAGGCAAACCAATAAAAGTGGCTCTGCCTTCGGGAACGGGTACGACGGCACTGTATTTAAGCCAGATACTTATGCCTAAAAACATTGAGGTATTGACCTGCCCCTGTGTTGGCGGAAAGCAATATTTGAAGCAGCAATTCGACGAACTTGGACATTTCACCTATTACCCAACCATTCTTGAACTGGAAAATAAGCATCACTTTGGCAAGTTGTACCTGCAAGATTATGAAATTTGGCAACAACTGCAAGATGAAACCGATATTGAGTTTGACTTACTCTACGACCCAATGATGTGGCGCTGCTTGCTACCTTGGCTTGATACAAACCCTGACGTTTCGTTGCTCTATATCCATCAGGGAGGGTTATTGGGCAATGAAACCATGCTACCCCGGTATCGAAGAAAATATGATGCAGATAAAACCAATGGTAGCCAAAGGTTGATTGAAGGGACATAACGAAATGTAATAAAAAGAGGCGTAGGTATGCCTCTTTTTATTACAAATCAAAGCGTTGGTTACTTATGAGAAGAGTATGATTGTAAATAAGCTTTCGCTTTCTGTTGTGCCGTTTTTAACTCGTCAGAATCGAGTTTCAGCGCTAACTCATCGCGAAGTTTTTCAGCCGTATCGTAACCGTTAGTAGAGGCTACTGATGCCCAAGCATAAGCTTCGACATTGTTAAGCTCTACTCCTTCACCAAGTGAGTACTTGTACGCGAGATTTCTTTGCCCGTAAGCATAACCATTTTCAGCGGCTTTGCGATACCATTTGACCGCCTCGACATCATCGGTCTCGACTCCAAGCCCTTTTTGCGTACATAACGCCTAAACTGTTCTGCGCTACATCAAAATTGCGTTCTGCTGCCAAGCGATAATATTCAACGGCCTTACTATTGCTCTTCGGAACACCACGTCCCCATTTGTACATACCAGCAAGATAGTATTGAGCTTTAACACTGCCCTTTTGAGACGCTTTCTCAAACCAAGCAGCGGCTTCTTTGGCATCGTAGTTCACGCCATGACCGTTGTCGTACATCATACCCAACTTGTACATAGCAGATTCGCTGCCTTGCTTTGCTGCTTTGTAATACCACTCTACCGCTTTCGCATCATCTTCTTTGATGCCGTTACCGCTGGCATAACGATCACCGAGTTCAAGCTGTGCAAATAGGTCGCCTTGTTTGGCACCTTGTTCAACCTTTTTAACGCTATGAGTCGACCAATCTTTTACAAACGCAAGGCTTCCTGCACTAAAACACAGACCACATAGGGAAACTGCTAACAGTGTTTTTCGCATTGTTTATTCCTATCTTTAAAGATGTCGTCAAATTCTGCCATATGATTAATTATCTGCTGACTAATTAATACAGAATTAGCGATACTCTGACACAGAATATCGTATCAGTCACAAAAATATTCCTCATTAAACGCAAACTAAGAACAAATATATCATTTGCATTGTTGCAGCCACGGATTCCAGTATGCGCTGCAATCGTTTACAGAATTCCCTCGTGTTACGTCAGCAAGTTTTGTACACTTTAATCAACATAATATTTAAGCAAATTAGATAATCAACGGAGTAGTTATGGTATCTAAATGGGCAAAACGATTCATTCAGATGGCGGAACTGGTTGGTTCCTGGAGTAAGGATCCATCGACTCAAGTCGGTGCCGTTATTACCAAAAATAACAGGATCGTCTCAGTTGGGTTCAATGGCTATCCGCACGGGATTTCAGACAGCGCTGAAATCGATGAACGTGAGACGAAATACCTAAAAACACTCCATGCTGAAGAGAATGCTATCTTATTCGCAAAACGAGATCTGGATGGCTGTGAAATTTGGGTCACTCATTTTCCTTGCCCCAACTGTGCAGCAAAAATTATTCAAACTGGGATATCGCCGTCCACTGCCC
>ASHK01000407.1 GCA_000695745.1 Vibrio madracius
AGGCAAAGCAGCGTTCACTATTGATGGTATATGGATGTCTCAAGGGTTTACCGAAGCTAATGTGAATTATGGTGTTGCCCCAATGGGAACACTATTTGGTGACACACCTGCTGTTTGGGCAAACTCGCATCAACTTGTTTTATTCGAAAGCAAAAATTCAAGTGAAGAGAAAGAACAGTCTGCCGTTCAATTCATCAACTACTTGAAAGACAACGGTGTTGAATGGGCAAAGGCAAATATGATCCCTGCCAGTCTGTCTGTGGTCAACAGTGAAGAATTTAAATCACTACCTGTACCTTATACAGCTTCGTTGCAAATGGAATACACCAAGCTCGCACCTCAAGTTGATACATGGGTGGATATTTGGGGTTCTATCGAAGCCAACTTATCAAATGGCCTATTAGGTAATATTGAGTTAGAAAAGTCGCTGAAAAATGCAGCGAGAGAAGGTAATCAGAAAGCGCAAGAAACGTTAGAAAGCTTGTAACAATTAGCAAGCTTTGCGGGTGAATCATGATCACCCGCAATACATATATGATAAGTTAAGGTCATTATTATATGAAACAAAATAGATTAGTTCCTTTATTATATATTGGACCCCATCTTGTGTTCTTTACTGTTTTTCTTGTTCTTCCTTTTCTATTTGGGTTGTTTATTAGTTTTACAAACTTCAATTTGGGCACCAAAATGGATTTTGTTGGGCTAGCTAATTATGCAAGATTGTTTGATTTTGAAAACTTCCGTTCGGTCCAGTTCTGGACAGCAATTAAGAATACGTTATTTTTTGTTGTCTTATCAGTTCCTTTGTTAATCGCAATCCCGTTAGTGATAGCACAACTGTTAAGCAATATTACGCGTCACAGAACACTTTTTCAGTCATTGATTTATATTCCATCACTGTTTTCGGTAACGTCGTCTTTACTTGTGTGGGTGTGGATGTTTAATAACGAGAGCGGAATAATCAACTACTATTTAGAACTTTGGTTTGGATTTACGATTCCATGGTTAACGACTAACCCATATACATGGGCGAGTATGGTTATTGCGACGATTTGGTGGACGATAGGTGGCAACCTCATCATTTACTCTGCGGGCATCCAAGAAATATCGACGGAACTCTATGAAGCGGCGGACATTGATGGTGCGAACAAGTTTCGAAAGTTCCTTTACGTCACGATACCGGGACTAAAAAACCAACTGACCTTTACCGTCGTCATGACAATACTCGCTTCGGCGAATGTCTTCGGGCAACCATTATTGATGACAGGTGGCGGACCTGGTGACAGTACACGTTCTATCTCGATGTTAATCCGTGAAGTTGCTTTCATGGGTACGGTGCCAAAAGCAGGGCAAGCCAGTGCAATGAGTCTGTTGTTTGGTGCGATGATTATTGCAATCTCATTCACAGTAATGATTTTTATGAATCGTAATAAGGCATGATTATTATGAAAAAATATAATTGGAGCTATATTATCGTCTTAGCGATTGCCATATTATGGGTTCTCCCATTGTTATGGGTACTTTTCTCTTCATTAAAATCAGAAGTTGAAGTGGTCTCTTGGCCAATCACCTGGATTCCACAAACGATAACATTTGAAAACTTCTTCAGTATTTTTGATGACAGTCAAGCACCAGTAGCTCGTTGGTTTTTCAATAGTTTTCTGAATGCAACGTTACATACAATATTGACGTTAGTTCTGTGTTCAATGTCGGCTTACGCTTTTGCTAGGTTTGAATTTAAATTCCGGGACCAATTGTTTTATGCGATGTTGGCAACCATGATGGTGCCAGGTGTCTTGAACTTAGTACCGCTTTACGCAATTGTAAATGAATTTAATTGGATTGATACTCGTTGGTCGCTAATTATACCGGGCTTAGCAAATGTATTTGGGATATTTCTGTTAAGACAGTTTTTTCTTGGAGTACCTAAATCCTTGGAAGAAGCGGCATGTATTGACGGTGCCGGACATTTCATGATCTTTTGGAAAATCATGTTACCTATGGTAAGGCCAGGGCTTATTATTTTAGGTTTGTTTTCTTTCTAGGAAACTGGAATGACTATATGTGGCCACTAACTGTAATAAATGATAGTGACCAGATGACAGTGACAATAGGCTTATCTTTATTGAAAGGTACTTATAACGTCCTATACGCAAAAATGATGACAGTTACCGCGCTATCTATATTACCGGTGATTATTCTTTTCCTCGTTGCTCAGAAATACTTCATGGCTTCTTCGAACATGAACTCTGGTATTAAATAACAACGCCAAACATCTTTAATTACAATAGAATTATTTTCAGGTAGAACATGATCGATTTTAAGCTTGAATACCCACGTCCACAATTAGTACGAAATAACTGGTTGCCTTTAAACGGCGAGTGGGGTTTTGATTTTGATGACAAAAATATTGGCCATCAGCAACAGTGGTTCTCTACGTGCTACTCGTTAACAAGCACTATTAATGTGCCTTACGTTTATCAATGCAAAAATAGTGGCATCCACTCTCGTGAACCGCATGAGTATGTTTGGTACAAACGTAAATTCACGTTACCTCAGTCGATGCATAATAAGAGAATCAAGCTCCATTTCGGCGCGGTTGATTATCGCTGTGAAGTGTATGTTAATGGTCAACGCGTGGGCGAACATGAAGGCGGCCATACGTCATTTGAATTTGATATCACTGAGGCAGTGCTGTGCGCTGAAGAAAACGACATTACCGTGGCGGTTTTTGACCCTTGCTACGATGAGACTATCCCCGACGGTAAACAAATTTGGGACCAGAACTACACAGAATTGG
>ASHK01000408.1 GCA_000695745.1 Vibrio madracius
CCTCGTGATGTTTTTACCTTTATACTCAAGATTAGGCATAAGTTGAGAATATAGGTTCCCTAAAAAGCAAACACTGACAGAAACATGACGTTCTGTTATTGAGGGAGATACTGTCTCGCATGGCTGATAATGGCGTCAGAGACCTCACCAAGTACCCCACTTTCAAGCTGCCAATGGTGCCAATAGATTTGGTGGGACAACAATATATTTGGCGTAAGCTCTATTAATGCGCCTGAGGCCAACTCATCTTGAATCTGTAACTTAGGGATTAAACAGTAAGCAACACCAGCAACAGCAAGCTTCACGAATGCCTCGGAGCTACGTACCGTATGTTTGAGTATGCTGCCTGGCATAATGTTAAAGTGTTGATTAACAAAACGTTGGTGCATCTTATCATGTTGATCAAAGGCGACTGCGGGGGCTTTGATTAAGCTTTCTCTGTTCACACCTTGACTAAAGTATCGTTTGATAAAACTTGGGCTTGCCACACATAAGTAATCCACTCGGCCTAAATAATCAGCGACACAACCTGAGATAGATTGCGATTCCAAACTTATCGCACCGACCACTTCACCATTTTTGAGTTTTTCAATAGTTCGCCCTTCGTCATCCACAATCAAGTTAAGCTCAACTCGCTTTGCTTCTAGCAGCGGAAATAGGCTTGGCAGCAACCAAGTTGCAAGACTATCAGCGTTAGTGGCTAACGATACCGAAAGAGGCTTATCACTGAGATCAGCCGCAAGCTCTGGTACTAATTCTTGTTCAAGTAGCCGTACTCGACGATATAACCCTAACAATTTTTTCCCGACGGCAGTCGGTCTTGGTGGTTGCTCTCTAACCAGTACAGGCTGAGCGAGCCATTTCTCTAATTGCTTTACTCGCTGAGAAACAGCAGACTGAGAAATGTACAGATGTTCTGCTGCTTTATCAAAGCTGCGTTGTTCGACGATAGCGTCCAACGCTTCAATCCATTTGTAATCTAATCCGCGCATAAATCGTCCTCTTTTTCACCGTTTTGATTACAAATCACACATCATAAGCATGACTTATTTAGCATTAATATTATTAACTATGCTAATAATAAACCAATCGTTATTCTCTCGCTCTCTTTTGTACAGTGGTGAGGAAATTAAAGTGAATTTTTGGGTGCTTCTTCAAGGTTTCGGATTGGGCGCGACAATGATTATCCCAATTGGCGCTCAGAATGCTTACGTTTTAAATCAAGGAATTAAACGTAATCATCACCTAACAACAGCCACTGTGTGTAGTCTGCTTGATATGACATTTATCTCTTTAGGCATTTTCGGTGGTGGGGCCATCTTGTCACAAAATGAACTGCTACTGACCGGCGTGACGCTGGGTGGAATTGCATTTCTAACAGGTTACGGCTTGCTCTCCCTAAAAAGTGCCTTTAAGACACCATCCGCTCAAGAATCTTCAGGTGAGGTCTTAGCTCGCGGTCGCCGCACTGTGGTTCTTGGCGCATTAGCAGTGACCGTTTTAAACCCACACCTCTACTTAGATACCGTAGTGATTCTTGGCTCTATTGGCGGACAGTTTGAAGGAAACGATCGTATTGCTTTTGCTATTGGTACTGTACTCGCGTCATTTGTTTGGTTTTATTCCCTATCACTGGGTGCTGCAAAGCTTGGGCCTACCTTGTCTAAGCCAAAAGTGAAAAAAGGCATCGACTTGGCAGTAGCTGCAATGATGTTTACTATCGCCATACTGTTGACGAAAGGACTCATGGCTTAACGATGGATAATACTCAGCAGATATACTTGACCAATGTTGCCCTACTCGAAGAGCATGCTATTTCATTTAACCAATGGCAACACGAACCTATTCTCGACTTTGCCACCGATGAGCGCATTGCCAAAGAGCTAGGGTGGACTGGCGTGCATAGTAAAAGTCTATTTTTGAAGAAGAAAGGGGGCGGCTTTGTCCTGTTTCTTACCGACAAAGATACTCGACTCGATAAAACCACTTTGAAACAAGCGGTTGGGAAGCGCACGTCCATTTGCAGCAACGAAGAGATGATTGAGCAAATAGGTTGTGTACCAGGGGCTGTCTGCCCTATTGGATTACCAGAAGAGATAACAATTGTAGTCGATAAGGCTCTGTTGTTAGCTCAGGAAGTCTTATACACCCCAGGACTGCCTGAATGGACATTCGGCCTATCCGGAATAGATTTGCAGCGAGTACTGTCGTTGCTCCCCAATCACATAGTAGAGATAGACATAAAAAAAGGTGAAGCATAATGCTTCACCTTGGTGCTTTTTCGACACTAAACGCTGTTTAGCTATCGACTTTGTTCAAATGCACATCCATTTGCGGGAATGGAATTTCGATGCCTTCTGCATCCAGTGCTTCTTTAATCGCTTGAAGCGAATCAAAATAAACATCCCAGTACTGCTCTGTGCGAACCCAAGGACGCACAACAAAGTTCACGGAAGAGTCTGCAAGTGCCACAACACCAATCGTAGTGCCTGGCTCTTTTAAGATACGTTCATCGGCTTCAAGAGTTTTACGAATCACTTCTTGAGTCTTCTTGAGATCGGCTCCGTAAGAGACACCGATAACATGGTCAATACGACGGGTCGCATGACGAGAATAGTTAGTAATTGGCGAGCAATAACCGACGCGTTAGGTACTACCACCATTTTATTGTCCGGCGTAGTAAGAATCGTTTGGAAGATTTGAATCGAGTCTACTGAACCTGCAACTCCACCAATCTCTACATAGTCACCAGATTTGAATGGGCGGAAACCCACAATCAAGACACCTGCAGCAAAGTTAGAGAGTGAACCTTGTAGCGCCAAACCGATAGCTAAACCAGCAGCACCGATTACCGCTACCACTGACGCGGTTTGAACACCAATTCGGCTTAATGCCGCGATTAAAACGATAACGAATAATGTGTAGCGAACAATACCGTGGATAAACTCAACAACGGCCTTATCCATTTTCTTCTTATGCAGCAACTTAGAAACGCTATTCGCCACCGCTTTTACAACGATGTTACCGATAAACAGGATCAGAATAGCTGAAATGATGTTTACGCCGTATTGGACAAGTAAATCGGAGTTGTTGGTTAACCACTGCTCCGCTTTCGAAAACCCATCCACGATAGGTGCGTGGATCTCAACTGACTCATTGGCCATATTGTTTTACCTCTTGAAAGTATGAATAGTGCGAAGCAAACCTTAGCTAATACCACTGTACTATTAGCAAAAGCGAGCCTGGCGAAAAGTATTGAAAGTATGAATACCAATACACATTACTTAACAAAAGGTTACGCAAACATATGCGTTTACGCCAGTTTTTTTAATCGCAATCACATAATTTTCATTAGTGACAAAAAAAGCCGCTCTAAAGAGCGGCTTTTTTAATCTTACTATCAGTTAAATCTTATGCGATTTATCTTATAGTACGTCGATAGCGTTTAGGTCAGCAAATGCTTTCTCTAGACGTGCAACCATTGAAGATTGACCAGCACGTAGCCATACGCGTGGGTCGTAGTACTTCTTGTTTGGCGCGTCTTCACCAGTTGGGTTACCGATTTGACCTTGTAGGTAATCATGGTTCTCAGCTTCGTAAGAACGGACACCGTCCCAAGTTGCCCACTGTGTATCAGTATCGATGTTCATTTTGATAACACCGTAGCCGATAGATTCTTGGATTTCTGCTTCAGTAGAGCCAGAACCACCGTGGAACACGAAGTTTAGAGCGTTAGGTGCAATACCGAACTTCTCTGCACAGTATGCTTGAGAGTCACGTAGGATAGTTGGAGTTAGAACAACGTTACCTGGCTTGTATACACCGTGTACGTTACCGAAAGAAGCAGCGATAGTGAAACGTGGGCTGATAGCACTTAGTTTCTCGTATGCGTATGCAACATCTTCAGGAGAAGTGTATAGCTCAGATGCGTCCATGTGAGAGTTATCTACACCGTCTTCTTCACCACCAGTACAACCAAGTTCGATCTCAAGAGTCATACCCATTTTAGCCATGCGCTCTAGGTACTTAGCAGAGATTTCGATGTTCTCTTCTAGAGACTCTTCAGAAAGGTCAATCATGTGAGAAGAGAATAGTGGCTTACCAGTTTGAGCGAAGAACTCTTCACCTGCATCTAGAAGACCGTCGATCCAAGGTAGAAGTTTCTTAGCCGCGTGGTCAGTGTGAAGAATTACTGGAATACCGTAAGACTCAGCAACTGCGTGAACGTATTTTGCACCAGCAACTGCACCTAGGATTTGTGCGCCTTGACCTTCAAGCTTAACGCCTTTACCAGCGAAGAAGCCAGCACCGCCGTTAGAGAACTGAACAACAACTGGAGCTTTTACTTTAGCTGCTGCTTCAAGAACACCGTTGATAGAGTCAGTGTTAACTACGTTTACTGCAGGAAGAGCGAAGTTGTTCTCTTTAGCAACTTCAAATACTTTTTGAACGTCATCGCCAGAGATAACACCTGGTTTTACGAAGTCGAAGATCTTAGACATGGAATAAGTCCTATTTTCTGTCGTTTTAAATAAAAGTTGGCAATCGTTTGCTCACAATGCGCGGCATTGTATCAGAGTTAATCCGCCATTGCAGCATAGATAAAAGCGGACCAATCAGCCCGCTCTATAAAAGATTGATTATGCTTTAGCACGCTCTTCTAGCATTGCTACTGCTGGTAGTACTTTACCTTCAACGAATTCAAGGAATGCACCGCCACCTGTAGAGATGTAAGAAACGTCAGCTTTGATACCGAACTTGTCGATAGCTGCTAGCGTGTCACCACCACCTGCTACAGAGAAACCTTCTGATTCAGCGATCGCTTTAGAAATGCCTTCAGTACCTGCTTCGAAGTTCTTGAATTCGAATACACCTACAGGCCGTTCCATAGGATAGTTTTAGCATCTTTTAGGATTTTCGCTAGTTCCGCTGTTGAGTCAGGACCTAGGTCGAAAATCATGTCGTCGTCTTGAACTTCAGAAACGTGTTTGATTTCTGCTTCTGCGTTCTCATCGAATGCTTTTGCACAAGCTACATCCGTTGCCACTGGAATTGCACACTCATCCATTAGCTTCTTAGCAGTCTCTACTAGGTCTGCTTCGTATAGAGACTTACCTACGTTGTGACCCGCCGCTGCGATGAACGTGTTTGCGATACCACCACCAACAACAAGTTGGTCAGCAATTTTAGATAGAGATTCAAGAACCGTTAGCTTAGTTGAAACTTTTGAACCACCTACGATAGCAACCATTGGACGAGCAGGCTTGTCCATTGCTTTGCCTAGCGCTTCTAGTTCATTAGCAAGTAGAGGACCAGCACAAGCTACAGGTGCGTGCATACCTACACCG
>ASHK01000409.1 GCA_000695745.1 Vibrio madracius
TTTGGCCGAGCGCAAAGAAAGTGGTCAGTGTTATCAGTAAGTACAGCTTAGGTATTTATATTCTACACCCGCTATTCCTGTGGCCAATGAACGAACTCGGACTCCATCAAGGACACCCTATCTATATGATTCCATTTTGGGTTATTGTCAGTGGGAGCTTAGCATTGGCAACCAGTTGGCTGTTGTCACTCAGCAGTAAAACTCGCTGGTTGCTGCCTTAATCACGACTTACCCACGCACACAACATTAAGCAAAGTATTGCCCTTCAACGGTGATACTTTGCCATTAGTAAACAGGCCTTTTTGACCGTCTCCCCAATAGGGCATTTGTAACGGCCAACGATTTTTCTGCATCAGCTGTGACTTTATCAAGGCTTGCCATTCATCGTAGCTCGCCAAATGCATATTGAGGTCACTACAAACCTTAATGGCAGCTTGATAGCTCAAGCGATTCCACGCCTTATCATGTTCCATGTAAAACTGATGGCTGCTGTTCGCAATATAAGGCACGCGATAATGTAGTCCATTGACGGTGGTTTCTAACCTGACACTCAAAGTAGCTTGAGCGCTGGTTGCAAGAGGGGTTATTTTTTCTGCTTTCTTTACGGGCTGCTCTGTCGTGTCTTCTATCGACTTAGGTGCAACAGCCTTTGCGGATACTGGCGGCATCACCTTCGCTGTACGTTGTGGCGGTGTAGTGGCAGACGGTCGCCTTTCTACTTGACGAATAAAAGCATCACGATATCGAGGCAGGGCTTTAACTTGAGTAAGTTCTTGCTTGGCGAGGTCTGCATCGCTATACGGCCCGATCAAGCAGCGATAACTGTTTGATTGCGGCAACATCCAAACATCAGTCGTAATATTGGCGTATAAGGCTTTGGCTTGGGAAAGCGGCATCGGTGCATCGAGAATTCCACACTGAATCCAGTAGAGGGATGTGGAACTAACCGGAACCTCACTGCTCCAAATCCCATTACCAATGGGACAAGATTTATCGAGCACAGGTAGCGCATTAGTGGAGGGCTGAGAGGCGTCACACAACACGTCGTCAGCATAGACTGGTAAAGGAACCACACTACTGGTCAACAACAAGGCGCCCAACAAGGCACGAAACGAAAAACAACCTAATCCCTTTACACCATTTAAAGAGCTCATAAACATCCTCTGAACACTCTTGGCTATTGTTATAAGCGGCACAAATAAAAAGAGCCGCAATTATCTGCGACTCTTAGTGTAGTTACGATTGGGATTAAAAATCAATCACTCTGGATCACCCTTTATAGATTTTCGGGTTGAAGACATCACGTAACCAGTCACCCAGTAGGTTAATCACCAATACCAAAGTAATCAGAACAATGCCTGGGAACACAGTGATCCACCATGAACCAGAGAAGATATAGTTAAAGCCGATGCTGATCAGTGAGCCCAGCGATGGTTGGTCTACAGGCAGACCAAGACCTAAAAACGACAGCGCCGCTTCTGACATAATCGCGTTCGCAACTTGAACCGTTGAGATAACCAAGATGGGTGATAAGCAGTTAGGCAGAATATGACGGACCATAATACGCGGTGCTCTAAAACCCATCACTCGCGCAGCTTCTACATACTCTTTCTTCTTCTCAGCCAGAACCGAGGCACGAATAGTACGCGCATATTGAGGCCATTCTGCCACACCAATGATGACCACCAGCATGGTGACGGCATATTGGCTGTAAAATTCAGAACCAAAGCTGGCCTTAAAAATCGCAGAAACAATAATCGCAACCATCATGGTAGAGAATGACAATTGCACATCGGCAAAACGCATCAAGAAACTATCGATACGACCACCGAAGTAACCTGCTGATAAACCAATAACGATGCCTAAGAAGAGTTGCAAACCAACGGCTAGGAAACCGATGGTCAGAGACAGACGTGAGCCATAAAGAATGGTCGATAAAATATCACGCCCTTGGTCATCAGTACCTAGGATGAACTTTTCTTCGCCACCTTCCATCCACGATGGTGGTAGCTCAGAGTCCATAATATCGATAGACGATAAATCATAAGGGTCCGTCGGTGCGATGATAGGAGCGGCTATAGCCACTACCAAGAACATCATAAAAACAGTAAAACTAGTCATGGCGACTTTGTCGCGCTTGAAGTAATACAAGAAGTCCGAGTTTTTAAAACGCTCCCACACTGAAGGAGCAGCGGCTACATTTGCTTGGCTCATGATTAAGCTCCTTTTCCAGTTAGGTTTACGGTTGGGTTAATCAAGCCGTACAACAAGTCAACGATCGTGTTCGTCACCACAAAAATAAGACCAACGAAAATGACGTAAGCGGTAATCAGCGGTGTATCAACGCGGTTAATCGCTTCTAGGAAAAGGAAGCCTGTGCCAGGCCACTGGAAAACCGTTTCAGTCAGGATGGTATACGCCACCATAGTACCGATCTGAACACCACCAACAGTCAAAACAGGTAACATCGTGTTTTTAAGGGCGTGTTGATAATAGATTTTTTTAAGAGGTAGCCCTTTTGCTTTCGCAAACTTGATGTATTCCGAGCTCAAGACTTCGAGCATTTCAGAACGAACTAAACGGATGAAAAGTGGCAACATAATGGATGCCAACGCGATACATGGCAAGATCAGGTGCTTAATACCATCAATCGTAAAGAATCCAGATTCCCAACCTAGGACGTTGCTGTTTCACCACGCCCAAAGGACGGTAACCAACCTAACTCAATTGAGAAAACATACATCAGCATGATCGCTGTCAGGAAAACCGGAATCGAGATACCAATACTACTGCCGGCCATCACCAGTTTGGTAAAGAAACTCTTTGGATGAATGGCCGAGTACACACCGAGTGGTATCGATAAACAAATAATAATAAGCGTCGCGCCGAATACCAGCTCTAGTGTTGCCACCAGCTTATCGAGAATAACCTCAACGGCAGGACGTTTGAAAAAGTATGAAGTGCCAAGATCGCCTTGCAGCGCTGCACCAATAAAACGAGTATATTTGGTTATGAAAGGATCGTTGAGGCCCAACTCATCACGCAGTGCTTGACGCTCTGCTTCCGAAACCGACTGACCTACAAGCTCACGCAGCGGGTCACCCAGGTTATCCTGAATGGCAAACGCCACCAAACTGATCACAAACATCACTATCAGTGCCTGAAACAGGCGCTTGACCAGAAACGAAAACATTCCTTGCCCCTTAACTATCCATAGATCTCATTGAGAGAGAAACATTCAGTCTTAACAACCACTCAATCCGACTGAAATAAACTGAGCTGAGTAGAGAGAATTGAGGAGGGGAACCCTCCCCTCCTGCATCACAATCACTTGTGATTATTCAACCACTAGGTCGCCGAAGTAAGGCATTACCATAGGGTTAACAATGTCTGCTGCTTTCACGTTAGACTTCGCGCCCCACGCTTCACTTTGCCAATGTAGCGGTACGAATGCTGCATCGTTGTATAGTGTTGCTTCTACGCCTTTCAGCATTTCAGCACGCTTCGCAGGGTCTGTTTCTACGTTCGCTGCTTCAACAATCGCATCCATCTCTGGGTTTGAGTAGTGACCACAGTTGTACTGACCACGACCTGTTTCTTCATTACGAGTCATAGTTAGGAACTCGTTGAAGTTCGCTGAGTCTTCAGTATCTGAGTGCCAACCGATCATCATCATATCTGCCGCACACACATCAAACTCTGGCCAGTATTGCGCTTTAGG
>ASHK01000410.1 GCA_000695745.1 Vibrio madracius
TAGCGAGTGCCAGCGAGGTACTTAGCAACAACCCAAGCACCATTACGTAGAGAATCGATGCGGGATAGTTCAATGTTGTTCTCATACTCTATTCCTTAGTTATTTGCGCCTGTTACGAGTGAAGGTGGTCACAGGTAATAGGCGGAGCAATTTGGAATTAAATGAGTGCACTCTTGAACACTGTAGAAAGTTTGGAATGCATATCAAACTGGGTTTATATTGATGCGGTGAATGCATTTATTGAGTAATGAATCATTGTGGCAAGCTTTGTCGTAAATTATGACTTAGGAGTTAAAAGCGACGATGTGAGGCTTTAGGTATTGATAGGACGTTACCGTTGAAAGGGAAATAGGGCACGTTGTCGTTATGAGAAGACCAATAGCTTCGATGAATGGTCTATATTTTTGTTTGTTGCAATAGCAATCTACACCAAGGTTTTAAAATCTCTATTTTATGTCACCATGATACTGAATAGGCGAGTAAAAACGTTGTAAGGTGCGCGCCTTCTTTTATTTGTAACTTTGCTCAGATTTGGAATGAAAGTCTTACATAGACGCTATGGAAGAGGTTGAACCAGTTTGGTACTCTGTATTAAGTGTTGAGGTGAGGAGGCATGATATGAATTTTAAAGGCTGTATTGTTGCTTTGGCCGCTCTTACTTTATTTGGTTGCAGTAAACCAGAGGTCGACACTTTAGATAGTAAATCGAATGTGCACCGCTCAGAACAAGTTATTATTGTCCATGGCCTCGCTCGCAGTGCCTGGTCAATGCAAAACATGGCGAAAAATATTGAGCAGCAAGGCTACCAAGTTTGCGTCGTCGATTATCCAACCTTGCGTCAACCTATTGAACATACCTTAGAAGAAAGTGCTAAAGAGCTTTCCCGATGTATCGATGAATTCAATCACTCCAACAACGTGGTAACGAATCGTTCTAAAATCCATTTTGTTGGCCATTCGCTCGGCGGATTGGTGATTCGCGCTTATCTTGCAGAGCACCCTGACTTTGTTGATTCGCCTGAGATGGGGAAGGTCGTGTTTGTTGGCACGCCGAATCACGGAAGTGATGTTGCGGATTTCTTCTCAGATACGTGGATGCTCTCTTTAGTCGGCGGTACGGCAGAATCGTTGACGACCAGTCCGAACTCCTTTCCCAACAGTTTGCCAATTCCAAACTATGATTTTGGTGTGATAGCCGGTACGCAGAGTTATCCTGTTTTTAGCGGAATGTTTAGTAAAACCAATGATGGCTTGGTCTCTGTCGAATCCACAAAGCTTGAAGGTATGAGAGACTTCATTGAGGTGGATATTAAACATGATAGATTACGCCGCGATCCTTATGTCACGGCGTTGGTGCTACGTTTTATCCAGACCGACCAGTTTGAACCGAAGGAAGAGAGTCTTTAGTTACGAATAACACGATATAAAGCTGGGTTATTTACCACACCTTCTGGTGCCACGATCCCTTCTTTAGCAAAATGAGCTTTCATGTTGCTCGTTGCGTTCTTGAATGCGCTATCTGACTCCCAAATTGCTACGTTCACAAACTCAAAATCGCTATTGGGCGTGATGGTTTGATGAAGGTTGGTTGAGATATACCCAGGTTGTTGTTGAAGGTAATCCCGAGCCGTCTCCCAAAAAATAATAGTTTGTTCACTTTTACTTTCCGGCACTGTAAAAGGGTTAATTAGCACCACTTGTGCACCTGCGCTGACAGGGATGAGTAATGCGGTAAGCAGTAGTTTTTTTGATGTATGTCTGTTCATTCAGAGCCCTCCTTAAT
>ASHK01000411.1 GCA_000695745.1 Vibrio madracius
GTTCATCGCTGGCAATTCGAATGCTAGAAAGGCATTTCATCGTGCAGCGATTTGCTTTATCATCGGCATCCTTTTCTTTAGCGGTAGTCTGTACGCCTTAGCGCTAACAGGGGTGAAGTGGTTTGGGCCTATCACTCCTATGGGCGGCGTGATGTTTATGCTAGGTTGGTTATTCCTTGCCTATGCTGGATATCAGATGACTGACGAAACAACCAAAGATGGAGTCAATCAGTGAAACAAGTAATGCTTTATTGCCGCTCTGGATTCGAAAAAGAGTGTGCAGGTGAGATTCAAGACAAGGCGAATGCGATAGAAGTCTTCGGCTTTCCTAGAGTTAAGAATAACTCTGGCTATGTAATATTTGAATGTTACCAAGCAGGCGATGCAGATAGATTGATTCGTGAAATCGATTTCCAATCACTGATTTTTGCTCGCCAAATGTTCGCCATTGCCAGTGAGCTAGAATCACTTCCAGCAGAAGACCGTATTACTCCGCTTCTCGAGTCACTGGAGTCCATCGAGTCGTTTCCTCGTTGCGGTGATTTACGTATTGAGACCCCAGATACCAACGAAGCGAAAGAACTACTTAAGTTCTGCCGTAAGTTCACGGTACCGGTTCGTCAAGCAATGCGTGGTAAGGGCTATCTGTTCAATAAAGAGCACAGCAAGAAGCCAGTGCTGCATATTTGCTTTATTCGTTCTGGACACTGTTTTGTCGGTTACTCCTATCCAGAGAACAGCTCAGCGTTTTTCATGGGTATCCCTCGTCTCAAGTTTCCTGCTGATGCGCCAAGTCGCTCAACATTAAAGCTTGAAGAAGCATTCCATGTCTTCATCCCGAAAGAAGAGTGGGATACTCGATTGGCATCAGGTATGTGGGGCGTTGATTTAGGTGCTTGTCCAGGCGGTTGGACGTATCAATTAGTGCGTCGTTCGATGTTTGTTCATGCTATCGATAATGGCATGATGGCAGACAGCTTGATGAATACGGGGCAAGTTAAGCATCATCAAGTCGATGGTTTTAAGTTTGAGCCGCCACGTAAAAATGTCACGTGGTTGGTGTGTGATATGGTGGAGAAGCCCGCTCGGGTTGCTCATCTGATGGGTGAGTGGCTGATTCGTGGTTGGGCCAAGGAGACTATCTTTAACCTCAAGTTACCAATGAAAGGTCGCTATGATGAGGTTCTTCAAGATATTGAAAACCTTAAGATGTTCTTAATCGAAAACAAGGTGAAGTTTAAGCTTCAAGCTAAGCACTTGTATCATGACCGTGAAGAGATCACGGTGCACATCCAAGTGCTATCCAACATTTCACCTCACTAAAGCGTGCTGAGGGCTTAAGACTGAGTGCTTGAGCCCTCAAATCGAATATCCTGTAAATTAAAGCCTAATTCAATGTCGGTTTTGAGTGCCGCAACCTGCTTACACTTTCTTGCCATTTCAATATGCTCATCCAACTTTTTGCGGTATTTGGCCGCCAATGTTTCTGAGGCATACGCCGACTCAATATCTTGGAATTGATTGAGGATTTCCTTCGCTGCCTTAGGACCTATTCCTGGCACACCTGGCACTTGAGATGAACTGATCCCGGTTAATCCCCAATAGTCGGCAAGCTGCTCAGGTTTGACACCAAACTCTTGTTCAATAAACGGAGCATCTAACCAACGGTGTTGGAAGTAATCTCGAATTTGTAACGTTGGCGAGAGTATCTGGCAATAGCCTTTGTCAGTCGAAATAATAGTGACGGTCTCGTTGTGGCTGGCCACTTTGACCGCTAACGTGGCTACCAAGTCATCAGCTTCATCGCCCTCTGACAGCAAAGAATCGATACCTAATTGCCACCACGCATCCTGAATCTTCTCTAAGCCATTGAACAAAGGCTCGGGCATAGTTTACGGTTTTGTTTGTATTCTGGAAGAAGCTCACCTCGCCATCCTCGGTCTTGTTCATGGTGATCAAAGACCGCGATGATGTGCGTCGGGTTAGCCTCATTTAAAATGCGATGTAAGGTTCTTGAGGTGGTTTGAATGGTTCTGTCGATATCTGTTGGGTCGGGTTGAACCGCATGTACTCGGCGGATGAGATTGAGTGCATCGATGATAACGAGATGAATTGACATAAATTTAAGGCCACTTGAGAACGTGGCCTTATTGTAAATAATCTTCGGTTGAGTTTCAGTGTTTTATTCGCCGTTAGCGATTCGGTAACACGGCACATATTCCGAACCAGGTAATTTCATTCGCTGCTGCGCTACGAAATCGCCTAACAGTCGGTCCATTTTTTTCATTAACGACTTATCGCCATCAATGATAAACGGTCCATGTCTTTCGATCTCTTTGATACCTTCCGCTTTTACATTACCGGCGACTATCCCTGAGAATGCTTGACGTAACGTCGCAGCAAGGTTTTCTGGTCGCTGATTTAGATGTAAATCGAGTGCTGCCATATTCTCATGAGTTGGGTCGAATGGCAGCTGGAACTCCGGCTCAATATGCAATGACCAGTTGTAGCTGTAGGCATCACCGGTTTGTTTGCGATGTTCTTTCACTTTAGGCATCGCTTGCTTCATGATTTGTGCGGCTTTCTCTGGATTATCGATGACGATCTGATAATACTTGGTCGCTTCCTCGCCCAACGTTGAACGCACAAACTCATCAATTGAGCGGAAGTAGGCTTCGCTCTCTTTTGGCCTGTGAGGACGATAGGCATAGGTTGGTCGGCGTTATTAGGGTGCATCATGATACCAAGGATATATAACAACTCTTCTGCCGTACCTGGGCCGCCTGGGAAAATAATGATGCCGTGGGCAATTCGAACAAACGCTTCTAAACGTTTTTCAATGTCAGGCATAATGACCAGTTCATTGACGATAGGGTTTGGTGGCTCTGCTGCAATGATCGATGGTTCGGTTAGGCCAAGATAGCGTTGCTCGGTATAACGCTGTTTGGCATGACCGATGGCAGCGCCTTTCATCGGACCTTCCATAGCGCCAGGACCACAGCCAGTACAAATATTAAGCTCTCGCAGACCAAGCTCGTTACCAACCTCGCGAGTGTATTGGTATTCGGTCGGATTGATGGAGTGTCCGCCCCAGCAGACGATTAAGTTAGGTTCGATACCCGGAATCAAGGTGCCCGCATTACGCAAGATACCAAACACTAAGTTGGTGATATGAGTAGCGTTGGTCAAATTCAATCGCTGACTATCGGCTAAATGCATGTTGACGTAGACGATGTCGCGAAGCACTGAAAAGAGGTGTTCTTGGATACCTTTGATGATTTGGCCGTCCACGAACGCATGTTCCGGCGGATTGGTTAATTCAAGCTTGATGCCTCGCTCACGGCGCATCACATTGACATCAAAAGTTTGATACTTGTCGAGCAGCTCTTTTGAGTTATCGGTATGGCTGCCTGAGTTGAGCACCGCTAACGTACAGTTTCGGTAGAGCTGGTAAAGGTCGCTAGAGGCGGTTTTTTTAAGACGTTCTACTTCTAGCTGAGACAGCAGATCCATACTCCCAGCAGGGCTAATATGTGTGATCATAGGCATTTCCTTTTCTAGAATCGAAAGCGATTCGTGTCTCGCGACTGTCTTTATTTATGGGTAGAAAGCTCAGAATCAAATATCAGACAGTGGACCAATCGCCTTAGTTATTCATGTTGTTATAGTTATTCGAGTTGTTACAGTGACGCGCTTTGCAGTCGGTCGCGCAGTTATAGTTATTGGCTGTGAGTTTAGCTGCGATCACATAGTGCGGTTAACTACACAGATAACTATTAGATTAGCAAATGTGAGGCAAGTTTCTATAACTATTTGAAAAATATAAGAGGACTAAGGTTTCCAAGCCAATTGGTTAGGGCCTAACTTTTGAGTATGAGCAATGGTTTTGTGCAAACGCTCAAGGACTTCATCAGGGGTGTCGTTATGGCTAAAGGCTGTGCTTGCGGCTGATAACGTGATAGTGATCAGCTGATCACGGAATTTAAAAGGTAAGTTGCTGATTTTAGTTTGTATTTCTCTAACTTTTGCTTGGCAATGTGCTTCATTTTGCTCAGGCATAATCAACACAAACTCTTCACCAGAGAAGCGAGCAACTGTATCGGTTTTTGCAACGGTGCTTGAAATAGTTTTAGCGATAATTTTCAGAGCCTTGTCTCCAGCACTGTAGCCGAAGTTATGGTTGATGCTCTTGAATTTATCGATATCAAAGATAATGACCCAAAGCGGGTGCTGATTTTTAAGCCAGCGACGATATTCGATCTCAAGTTTATCCAGCAAAGCAGTGCGGTTGTAGACCTTAGTTAGAGGATCTAGCAGCATGCGCTTCGATTGATCTTCTAGACGGCGACGATAGTCTTGCGTCACATCGTAAAGGGACTCAAGTTGGTTATTGCTGTGCGTCATTCTATCTAAAAGAGCTTGTTCTCGCGCTTCGGCATGTTGCAATCGCTCGGTTAGCGACGCGAGCTGAGCAAACAATGGATTCATGGTTCGCTTAGCGTCTTCTGCATCTTGTAAGTTTGCGAGGCTATGTTGACCTGTTGTCACTAAGTCACTGAGCTCTTTGCTCATTATTTGACGCTGCTCGTAGTAGATCTGATTCTGATCGAGGTTTTGAGCATGACTTCTCAATGAAGAAGACAGGGAGGTATTGACTCGCTCCAAGAACTGCTCGGAGGTGCGACGCTCGTACTTGGTGGCGTCGATAACCAAACGTAATACTTGCAGCGTCAGCTCAAGTAGGTTGTTACCTGAAGCATCGGTAAGTAGTTTAGAACGAATCTCGAACAGTTGCTCGCCGGGCTCTCCATCAAAATCAAGCTCGGTAATTAAGTTTTGCAGCTCATCACCCAACGTGAGTAACAAGGCCGAATCCGCGCTGAACTCAGGTTCTTTGGTCATTAAGGCTGAGTTAGAGGTGATGATCTTAATCGCGCGTTCATAAATGGCTAGAAGCTTTACCGCGTTGTCGGTCAATTTGAGCGAGTTAGGGTCGTTATAGGCGAGGATCGCGCGTAAATCACGTTTGATTTGCGCAGGGAGTCCAGCGACACGCTGTAATGTTTCTCCGCTGCGTTGGGTCTGCTCTTCCAGTGAGTTGTGTTGTTTTTCCATGGCAACTGCCTTTTGACCGATCAGGCGCTCCAAAATAGCAAACTTAGGCACCAAGCTACTGATGTCTTTGTTATGCTCTAACTCATGGCGTAATTCAATCAATTTATCGTCAATTCGCGAGTGCGAACCGATATGGGCATGGCTAAGCGCACCAATAAATCGTTTTAGAATAGTTTGCTCGCGACGAGATTTCAGCGATGCGTCACGTTGAGCAACACGTAATTGCTCCAACTGCATTCTAAGCTGGTGGAGATTCTCCATTGTCTCGCT
>ASHK01000412.1 GCA_000695745.1 Vibrio madracius
CCGTCAAGTCATTTTGTCTTTTATAACTATATGATATATAAGGAAATGCTATGTCGACACGTAAACAAAGTAGACTGGAAGCAAAAAACTTCATCGATACACTATCGGTGACCCCATACCCAAACTCCCAAAAGACCTATATTCAAGGTAGTCGTAGCGACTTACGCGTCCCGATGCGTGAGATAGCGTTAGCTGACAGCCTAATTGGCGGCAGTCAAGATAGTCCTGTATATGTTCCTAACGAACCTATTCATGTTTACGATACATCAGGCGTGTATACGGATCCAAATCACCATATTGACCTCTATTCAGGCCTTCCAAAGTTACGAGAACAGTGGATTGATGAACGTGCTGATACGGAAGTATTAGCCGGTGTTAGCTCAGAATTCGCCAAACAAAGACTTGAAGATGAGACGCTTGATGAGCTTCGCTATGGTCAGCTTCCCCGTATTCGACGAGGTGTAAAGGGCGCATGTGTTACTCAACTTCACTACGCTAGGAAAGGCATCGTTACCCTGAAATGGAATACATCGCGATACGCGAGAATATGGGACGTCAAAAACTCAATGATGAAATGCTCACCCAGCAGCATCCGGGTCAGCACTTTGGTGCTAACTTACCCAAAGAGATTACGCCAGAGTTCGTTCGCAAAGAGGTCGCTGAAGGGCGCGCTATCATTCCTTCCAATATTAACCACCCTGAGTCAGAGCCCATGATCATTGGACGCAATTTCTTGGTGAAGGTTAATGCCAATATTGGTAATTCATCCGTCACCTCATCCATAGAAGAAGAAGTTGAGAAACTTGTTTGGGGGACTCGCTGGGGCGCAGATACCGTTATGGATTTGTCCACAGGACGGAATATCCATGAAACCAGAGAGTGGATACTAAGAAATAGCCCAGTGCCAATTGGCACGGTTCCTATGTATCAAGCTTTAGAGAAGGTGAATGGGGTTGCTGAAAATCTTACTTGGGAAGTTATGCGTGATACGCTCATCGAGCAAGCAGAGCAGGGTGTTGACTACTTTACCATTCATGCTGGCTTACTCCTCAGCCATATTCCGATGACTGCTAAACGTGTTACTGGAATCGTATCTCGCGGTGGCTCCATTATTGCTAAGTGGTGTCTTGCCCACCACGAGGAGAGTTTCCTCTATACCAACTTTAGAGAAATCTGTGAGATATGTGCACGCTATGACGTGGCCCTTTCCTTAGGAGATGGCTTACGCCCTGGCTCTATTGCTGACGCTAATGATGAAGCTCAGTTCGCCGAACTACGCACGCTAGGCAAGCTGACCAGAATTGCTTGGGAACACGATGTACAAGTAATTATTGAAGGTCCAGGCCATGTTCCAATGCATATGATCAAAGAGAATATGGAAGAGCAACTGGAGCATTGTCACGAAGCTCCATTCTACACGTTGGGTCCACTCACAACAGATATTGCACCAGGATATGACCATATTACGTCAGGTATTGGTGCGGCTATGATTGGCTGGTACGGGTGCGCTATGCTGTGCTACGTCACTCCAAAAGAACACCTCGGTCTACCAAACAAAGACGATGTAAAAACTGGGCTTATCACCTATAAGCTCGCGGCTCACGCTGCCGACTTAGCTAAAGGACATCCTGGAGCACAAATTCGCGATAATGCCTTGTCCAAAGCGCGTTTTGAATTCCGTTGGGAAGACCAGTTTAATTTGTCACTAGACCCTGATACCGCGCGTCAATTCCATGATGAGACCCTTCCTCAAGAATCAGGAAAAGTTGCCATTTCTGTTCTATGTGCGGACCTAAATTTTGTTCCATGAAAATCTCTCAAGAAGTTCGAGAGTATGCCAAGGAACAGCAAGGGGGAGAGAGCATTGACATTAAATTGATCGATGACCCGTTGGAAGGTATGCGTCAAAAATCTAAAGAGTTCAGAGCGACGGGCGCCGAACTTTACCATCCAGCAGTAACTGAAGAGTAACGAAGGAGCTTCCGTTGACACTTTTAATTCCATCTATTCATCAAGACCTGGTGAAAAGCGTTCGTCACGTTTTGTCGTTAGCGCAGGGTGTGGGCTTTGATATCGATGATATTCAGATATCAGTTGTTAATGAGCTGAATGTTGTCCAAATTGAAAATTCAGAACGTTGCCAGATGATCAGTTCCGATTTGCTATCAGTGCAAATGGATAACGACGCGGACTACAGACTTCACTATCATCATGGCTTTGTAGAAAGTGATTTCCCGCAAGTGATGCACTCAATGTCGTTTGGTGATGTTTACCTTGACGTTGACTCAGAGTCAGGGCGGAGTGATATTTGGGCTTGTCGTGAAGAGGTCATTAAAGCGTCATCGGGAGCATTATCATTAGCGAATACTCATCAGCATTTTGCGTGGTTTATTGTCGCTATTATTTTAGATTTCCCACTTGAAGACGCGGTTATGCTAGCTCGAGCTGGAAGTTGTTCACGTGAAACATGGCCATCTACAAGAGAGCAATTCTTCACTCCCGTGATAGAAAACAAAGAACTTGGTATACGAGTGGGTTGGGCTGTAAGAGCATCTTCATCGTTTTTTCCAACATTGTACAAAAACAGTCTGGGTCTTTACCCGGTTGTTGATAGTGTAGAGTGGATTGAACGTTTGTTGAAGCAAGGGATAAAAACGATTCAATTAAGAATCAAAAACCGAGTTTGCCTAACCTTGCACAACAAATTCAGCGAGCGATTCAATTGGGTGAGCAATACAACGCCCAAGTATTTATAAACGACTACTGGCAATTGGCTATCCAGTACGGTGCCTTTGGTGTGCACCTAGGCCAAGAGGATATCGAGACTGCAGAACTTTCGCTGTTGGCTGAAAACAATATCGCACTTGGTCTCTCTACTCATGGCTACTATGAACTACTTAGGGTGGTACAAATTCACCCTAGCTATATCGCCCTGGGGCATATATTTCCGACCACGACGAAAGCCATGCCATCACGTCCTCAGGGTTTAGTGCGACTCGCTCTGTATCAGCAATTAATCGACTCAATACCCTATGCTGACAAGCTTGGTTATCCAACGGTTGCTATTGGCGGTATTGATCTGCAAACCGCTAAACCGGTGTGGGATTGTGGTGTTACCAGCCTAGCGGTGGTCAGGGCACTGACCTTGGCCGAAGACACCCAGCACGTAATCGACGAGTTTTCTAACATAATGATGGGAGAGCGTGATGGTCTCCGATAAGCAGTTTCAACAATACCTTAGGCAGCTGAGTCTGAACAATGTGGGCGAGAGCGGTCAAGCGACGATTTGTGCAAGTCACGTACTAATTGTTGGCTGCGGTGGGTTAGGTACAGCGGCAAGTATGTATTTAGCCGGAGCAGGAGTAGGAAGAATTGTCATCGCTGATGATGATGAGATTGAACTGTCAAACTTGCCTAGACAAATTACCTATCGCTCAAATCAGATTGGGCAATCAAAAGTCACAACACTGGCTAGTTTCCTCAAAGAACAAAACACAGACATTCATGTTAGAGCTGTTAAGCGCCGTCTAGATGGTCACCAGCTCGCACTAGAGGTATCACTAGCA
>ASHK01000413.1 GCA_000695745.1 Vibrio madracius
CTACGACCAATTTGCTGGTAAATGACTGGCCATTATCCAGTGTCATCCACACTTCACTTTCCCCTACTGCCATAGATTGACAGCGATGTGGCATGAAGAGCGTCACGTTATTTTGGCCCTCGACTTGCTCTAACAAAGCCAGTTGAATAACACGATTTTCAACGATATGACCGAGATCTGGCTGCGACATCTGACTGGCAGAGAACTCAATACGAGCAAAGCTGTCCTGCTCCCACACTTCCATTGCATAATAAGGTGCGCAGCGGTGTTTTTGAATCGCATCCCAAGCACCAAGATTTTTCAAGATGGTTTCACTGGCACGGCTTAACGCCGAGACACGAATATCCGGATCTCCTGAAATGTCTTTGTCGGGCGTGTTCCCTTCGACCACTGCTATTCGTAGATCGGTATCTCTCAGTGCGCGGGCGAGAGCAAGGCCCACCATTCCGCCACCGATGATGGCTAAGTCAAAACTTTGCATATCTCTGTACTACCTATTCACAACCCCAAGTGCACGATTAAAAATCGGCGACTTAAGATTTGGAAAATTATCCATTAGCCCTAGACCTACATTGCGGCCTAACCGAAGGCAAAAAAGTCATTCGAAAATATGTGCACTAACCCAGACGTCATGGTGATCGTCAATTCTCTGTCTTGTCGACGATTGCTTTGGAATCTAATTAGATTAGCGTATTCACCCACATCTTGAAGGCTTTCAAGCAACGAATCGACCAAAGTCGCAATATCGCGAATCCCAAGGTTAAAACCTTGCCCTGCGATAGGGTGAAGCGTCTGAGCAGCATTACCAACTGCCGCGACTCGGTGCTTAATAATTTGCGGTCGATGACGCAGCAAAAGAGGGTAACTGGCAACCGCCCCAACCTTTATAAAACGGCCTAAACGCCAGCCGAACTCCTGTTGAAGCAAAGCGAGGAAATCCGTTTCAGACAAGTTCACGACCTGCTGAGCACGCTCTGGAGGCATACACCAAACTAATGAACTTCGTTCATCAGACATAGGTAACAGGGCTAGTGGTCCGTGTTTCGTAAAGCGCTCAAAGGCTCTGCCACATGGATCTTCACTGGTTTTGACGTTTGCAATCACCGCGACTTGCCCGAAGTCATGAGTCCGCTGCTCTAGACCTACGGCCTGACAGCTTTTTGAATCCGCGCCATCCGCGGCCACAAGAAGTTTTGCTTCAAGTTCATTAATCTTACCATCACTGTCTTTCATTGAGACGGCAACATGATGCTGGTGTTGAACCACCCGCTCAACAGAATATGGACAAAGAAAGTCGATGGTCGGACTGCTGTTTAGCTTTTGATTAAAGCGACGTCCTACTTCTGCAAGTTCAACCACATACCCCATCGCCTTTAACCCTTCTTTCTCAGCATAGAAATCGGTCATGGCAGCGTGTCCACGGTCAGAAACATGGATGTGAGTAATGGGTGTGGCGTGATCTTTTATCAAAGACCACAACTTATAGCGTTTGAGAATCTCAACCGTCCCATAAGAAAGAGCGATGGAACGGGCATCAAAACCTGGGTGCGACTGACTGTCAGCAAGAAATGGTTCAATAACAGCAATCTTCAACGCATGATCACTGCAGTAATCAAGAGCCATGGCGAGAGTTGCCCCAGCCATTGCCCCTCCTGCAATGACAACATCATACTTATTTGACACTGCCTTCTCCTTGATAAGACGGGGACCCAATTAATGAATGGTCGGAGTTTCTGATGACTTATTTGGTTTTACGCCAAACTCTGCATGAATGGTCAATACGCACGCTTTCACATGCTCAATAACCTGTTCTAACAACTGAGCTTGCTCTTCAAGATCATCGTCTTCATCGATACCCAATCTGGCAATTTCTTCCAAATCAGCAAGGGCTTCTTTGACGTCAGCAGGGGTCTTTGTCAATGAAGTATTAATTAAGCCCAATCCAGAAATAAAGTGGTTTACCCACTCACTTAAACCGTCAGCAATTTCAAAGACGTCGGCTTCAACGTCTTCTCCAGGAATAAACAGAGAAAGCTCAAAGCCCTGATCTGCTGTCAGTTCTTTCATTGATAAACTAAGCAGAGATTTCGCCGTCGCCAAGTTGGATTGCGGCCACCCCATACCATCATTTGTATAATCGAAAAGAAGTGGCTGCCAGCTGTCATCATTCAGCCCCAATCCACCACTTAGCATCCCTACGAGCAAACCATGAAGTTCTGCTGGTGATACCGCCAACCCAGCTTGTTGTAGCTCAGTGGCAATTGTAATGTAATTAGGTAGTGTCGTTTCACTCATAGCAATACTCGTTTCAATAAATTAGTCCTAAGCTGACAAACACTTTGGTCTTCACGCATAGGTTTTCAAATCTGACCTGCAATGCTATCACTTCCCATCTCTGGCGAAAACGCTATCCCACACGTTTCTGAGTAGCTTTTGTGCGAATTGTCGATTTCCTGTGTTGTTAACCACGCAATTAGCACCGACCCTACAGAAAAGCTTGAATCTTAATGCTCGTTTACCTATAGTTTCTTCCTCAACATTGCCTAATGTGGTGATACTTAAAAGAGTTCTTGTCATTATGGAAAATCAAGCTGTCGAAGTCGAAATCTTGGGTAAACTGACTCGGGTGAATTGCCCCCCAGATCAGAGAGATACCCTGATTAAAGCAGCACAAGATCTAGATAATCGATTGCAAGAGATGTCCCAAAGGACTAAAGTAACCAACGAGCTTAAATTGCTTACGATTGCTGCTCTTAACATGTCGTATGAACTCAATAATCGAAGTGATGAGTCACAACAAGAAGTGGCACAACTTAACGAGCGTTTGGAACAGCTCGCGGCATCTCTTGAAGATGCCATTAGTAAAGTAAAGCAAGGACAGCATACCTAATTTTACCCTGGGGTGTACGTCAGTGGATTTAAGTCCCTGAGCCGATAAGCAATACCAAAGGGTTAGTACTTGATAGCTATTGAGCAAGCTCGGCTCGTACCGAGAAGCCTACGGTTAACATTGCTGATCCGCCTTGAACCAGCTGTTCAAGGGCCACAATCCTCAACGGCACTCTGGGGTATTCCTAATGTCTCTATCGACAAGACAGCAAATCCGCACATTGGTGCGTTCTCGCCGCCAAGCGATCAGCCCGAATCAGCAGAACATACACGCGAATGATTTAGTCGTGAGAGTCAGTCAATTGAGCGCGCTGCACACGGCCAAAAAAGTGGCATTGTATCTTGCTACAGATGGCGAATTAGATACCTTACCGACCATCCATTGGCTCTGGGCACAAGGTATCGAAACCTATCTACCCGTGATTCATCCATTCTCTAAAGGTCAACTGCTTTTCCTACGTTACGATCAAAACACCGTTCTTATTCGAAATCGATACCAGATACTGGAACCTAAGCTTAGTCAATGTGCTATCTGTCCGGTATCTCAATTGGATATCATCTTTACGCCGCTGGTTGCTTTTGATGCTTCAGGACAACGTCTTGGTATGGGCGGAGGATATTATGATAGGACGCTAGCGCCATGGGAAAATACACCCGCAGGTCCTACGGCGATCGGACTGGCTCATGATTGTCAGCAAATCGATGCCTTGCCAACCGAATCTTGGGATATCCCATTGGAAACCATCATTACACCAAGTAAAACCTGGCATTGGAGCAAATAACCTCCACTAGCCGTTCGCCACGAGCAACCGATTGCATTTTTTCGCTGTTTTTTAGTATATCGCTATTTTTTCAGCGCATTTGTCGCCGAAATTGATATATAATTCGCCCGCATTTTCACCTTAACTCAAAACTGGGATTCAACCATGACTCAAGACGAGATGAAGAAAGCTGCTGGTTGGGCGGCACTAAAGTATGTCGAAAAAGATAGCATTGTTGGTGTTGGTACAGGCTCAACTGTAAACCACTTCATTGATGCACTAGGTACTATCAAAGACGATATCAAGGGCGCAGTATCGAGCTCGATTGCTTCTACAGAAAAGCTGGAAGCACTAGGTATTGAAGTATTTGACTGTAACGATGTGGCTTATCTTGATGTTTACGTCGATGGTGCGGATGAAATCAATCCAACTCGCGATATGATTAAAGGTGGTGGCGCAGCGCTAACACGTGAGAAAATCGTAGCGGCAATCTCAAACAAATTTGTCATGTATTGTT
>ASHK01000414.1 GCA_000695745.1 Vibrio madracius
AATTCACGGAAGCTTCTCCTCTTCCGCCAATAAGTTGGGTTTGAGTCCCCGTGAAATAGATCAAGTGGTGACTTTACTGAAAGATAAATTGAGTTTTACGCGAGATCTGCGTGCAGGTGATCGTTTTGAAGTGGTCAAAAACAGTCAGTTTGTTGATGGCACTGCGACAGGAAAATCTGAAATCCAAGCGATAAAGATTTTTAATCGTGGCGCTATGTACTCCGCTTACCTTCATTCTAACGGGCAATATTACGACGCCAAAGGGGACAGCTTGCAGCGCGCATTTATGCGCTATCCGGTGAAGAACCATCGTATCACGTCGAGCTTTAACCCAAATCGTCGACATCCTGTAACCGGTCGTATTGCGCCGCACAATGGCACTGACTTTGGCGTTCCTACTGGAACCAACGTCTATACCACGGGGGATGGCGTTGTTGCTATGGTGCGCAATCACCCATACGCGGGCAAGTACATCGTTATCGACCATGGTGGCCCTTACAAGACTCGTTATCTTCATTTAAGCAAGATACTGGTTAAAAAAGGACAAAAAGTGACTCGTGGTACTCGTATTGGATTATCTGGAGCAACAGGACGAGTGACTGGACCACACTTGCATTACGAATTGATTTCTCGTGGGCGACCAGTTAACGCTATGCGAGCGAACATTCCTATGGCAGACTCTGTGCCCAAGAACGAGCTCAAGCAGTTTATCGCTCGTCGCGATGAGCTAGATTCTATGCTTGAGAAACAAGAAACGAAACTGGCAAGCTTGTAGTTTGCTAGCTTAATAACGGTATTGATAATGCAACAATTAGAATTTCAACTACTTGTGATGCAACTTTGTGAGTTTAAAACACTCCCAGATGCATTAAATAAGCTTAAGAGTGTCGAGAATCAAGAGATGGTCGAAGCAGCAAACAGCTTGAGCGGCCAATTCGCACTGGCGGATGTTGATGGCGAACAGCGTATTTATCATGTGTTCACCGATATCGATGAGAATGGTGACGAGCAAGAGTATGTCGAGCACATCATGAATGAAGGTGATGATATCATTAAGTTTGTTGCATGGTTCTTTGACGCTATGTTCGAAATGAAGCAAAGCGATACATACAAGGCGGCAGGTAAGACTTACAAGCAACCTAAACGTTCTTAATCCTATCTGGATAACGTTAAAACGGCGCTCAAAAGAGCGCCGTTTGTTATTTTATCGTCAGGGTAGGTGTGCAATTTTTATTTAGTGTGTAATCATTTAGATATCGCATACTTATAGAGGTTGCTATGGAGAACAAGGACACTGCCCAATACATTGTCTCGCAGCGATTTGGCTTTGGACCGAGAGTTGGTGATGCAAAGCCTGAACCTAGCTTGAATGATCAACTCAAGGCTCAGCCTTATACTCACAAAGCGATTTCATCACTTCCATCTACCGATGAAATGTTGGCGCATTTTGGAGACCTAAGTCGAAGACGAAAAGCCGCCAAAAGCGCGGAAGAGAAAAAGCAATTTACTAAGGCGAATAACGCGTTTTTTCAAGAAAATTTCCGAACTCTGGTTCATGCACGAAACTTACAGACTCTCCATACGCCACTCAGCTTTCAAGAACGTCTCATCCAGTTTTGGAGCAACCACTTTGCTACTTCAGCCGATACACGTCGAGTCCGCCCAATCGCTTCAGGGTTGAAAATGAAGTGATCAGAGAGCTTTGGTCCATCGACTTCCCAAGTATGCTGATAGGGGTGATTCAACACCCTAGCATGCTGATCTTCCTTGATAACCACCAGTCAGTGGGGCCTAACTCCAAAGCAGGACAAAGGCGCAATAAAGGACTCAACGAAAACTTGGCACGTGAAATTTTAGAGCTGCACACCTTGGGTGTAGATGGTGGCTATACACAAAACGATGTTGTGGAACTTGCCGAGGGTATTACAGGTTGGACTGTGAGCTTTAAAGCGGATAGCCCTGGTTATCGCTTTTCGTCGACCATGCACGAGCCCGGAGCTATTAACGTATTAGGCAAAGTATACGACCAGCAGGGAGAGCAGCAGGGCCTGAGCTGCCTTCGAGATTTGGCGAGTCATGAAAATACCGCGAGACACCTCTGCGGTAAATTGGTGGAGCACTTCTATGGTGTGGAGCATCCTTCCTTAGTCGATAAGCTTACTAAAGTCTGGATTGAAAACGATGGTATGTTAATTCCGGTGTACCTCACATTGCTTAATAGCGATCTCAAAAATCAGGATGCACGATTGCGTTTTCGTACCCCTCAGGAATGGTATTTTGCGGTGCTTCGAAGTGCAGACTTTGAGCCCAACCAAAAGCAGATGCACTCAATGTTGAGACAATTAGGGCAAGAGCCGTTTATGTCAGGCTCGCCCGCAGGGTGGTCTGATAACGATGCAGATTACAACAGTTCGGCGGCATTGACTCAGCGTTGGCAAGTCGCCAACCAAGTGGCGAAACTTTTAATAACCCGAATTGAGCGCAGTAAACAGAATCCCAATGATAGGGTAGCGCAGATTGTACAACGTCTTTATGGTAATGAAGTCGATGAGCACCTACAGACTGCTTTAGAAAAAGCGCAAGATGCCAGTTCCAAGTTTGTTGTCCTTTGGATGAGCCCACAGTTTCAATATAGGTAAACGGTTATGACGACACGACGACATTTTTTGAAAGGCGTAGGAGCGGCGTCTCTGGTTACCTTGCTACCCAATTTCTCCTTTGCGTCAACGCAAAGCCCAAATGTACTAATTTGGATAACACTTCGCGGTGCGATGGATGGCCTCAACGTGGTAGTACCAAGTTTTGATGAGCATTACCAAAAGTTGCGGCCAACAATAGCACTCACCAAAGATCAGCTTAACCCGTTAGAGAAAGGGTTTGGCTTACATCCAGCATTAAAAAACGGTTCATCAGATGTATCAGGACAAGCAAGCCATGTTTGTTCATGCTTGCGCCACTGGCTATCGAAGTCGTTCCCACTTTGATGGCCAGAAGATTCTAGAAAATGGCTCCACGGATCCCTTTGAGCCTGTAGGGTGGTTGAATCGCTTTTTGAAGACACAACAAAGCAACCAAGCGATTGCGATTGATGCCGGGCTACCATTGATTGCTCAAGGTGATGTCAAAGTCAGCAGTTGGTTTCCTCATAAGCTAAAAGCTAAAGAAGAGCAGGCCAATTTATTAGCCGAAATGTTCCAATCTGATGCCAAACTCTCTGCAAACTTTGAAGAAGCAATGAAGTTAGAGTCAATGTCCATGGGCGGCAATCAAAATAAACAATTTACCAATTTAGCCAAGCAAGCTGGCAAGTTTGTGAGCTCGCCCAATGGGCCTAATATTGTAGTGCTAGAGCTGGGTGGATGGGATACACACTCTTCGCAAGGGGCAGAAAAAGGCAGACTTGCCAATCAGCTCAATAAGTTTGATCAAGGCATGGCAGCGTTAAAATCCGCATTAGGCGAAAAATGGCAGTCGACTGTGGTTATTGCAGCGAGTGAGTTTGGACGAACTGCCGCCGAGAATGGGACCAAAGGGACCGACCACGGCACAGGCAATGCGATGTTGGTAATGGGAGGAGCAGTACAACGCTCTAGGGTTTTATCCGATTGGCCAGGATTAGCTAGTAATCAGCTCTATCAGGGGCGTGACTTACAACCAACGTTGGATGTTCGTGCCGTCATCAAAGGTGTATTAGAGCAGCATATGGGGGCGGATCAAACGACGCTCAACAACACTTTTCCAGAGACGCAAAATATTCAGCCGATTCGTGTTTTATCATGACCTTAATACATTGGTAGAAAAGTTGCGTCTTTTATGGG
>ASHK01000415.1 GCA_000695745.1 Vibrio madracius
AGACCGAATGAAGTTTACTTAAAACAAATTATCAATCGTGAGTTTGTCGAATACACCTATGCAGATGTCGCAGACAAAGCCTTGCGCCTAGTTTCTGCGCTGCGTGGTCTTGGTATTCAGCCAGGTGAAAAGGTCGCACTTATTTCAAAAAACTGCGCCGAGTGGTTTATTTGTGATTTAGCAATGATGCTAGGTGATTACATCAGCGTACCTATTTTTCCGACTGCAGGGGCCGATACCATTGAGTACTGCTTGACTCATAGTGAAAGTAAGGCGCTGATTGCAGGGAAACTCGATGATCCTAAAGCAACCAGCTCAGTTATCGAGTCCTTAAGCGACTTAATCACAATCTCGCTCCCATATGATACCGCACCTGACTGCCAGCACACCTTCAATCAATTAGTGGCTAACAATAAGCCAAGTGAAGAGCGACCGGTACATTATGATGACAAACTTATGTCCTTGGTTTATACCTCTGGTACCTCTGGGTTACCAAAAGGGGCAATGTTAACCTACGGCGCATTTAGCTGGTCGGTACAAAGGTTAATTGACCACATTGGTATTGAGCCTAACGACCGTCTTTTTTCATATTTACCACTGGCTCACATTACTGAACGAGTATACATCTTTGGCTCGTCAGTGATGGGTGGTGTACAAACTGCCTTCCCAGAATCATTAGATACCTTCATTGAAGATGTGAAGATGCAGCGTCCCACACTGTTTATTTCAGTGCCTCGATTGTGGACACTGTTCCAGCAGCGTATTCAAGATAAACTGCCACAGAAGAAGCTGAATATTCTCCTCAAGATACCGTTCGTCAATTCGTTAATTAAGAAAAAATTGGCTGATGGTTTGGGCCTTGATCAAGCACGGGTTCTTGGTTGTGGTTCAGCACCGGTACCACCTGCTCTATTAGATTGGTATCACAGTGTTGGGCTGAACATCACCGAAGCTTGGGGCATGACAGAATCCTTCGCTTACAGCACCATTAACTACCCATTCAGAGCCGATAAAATAGGTACGGTGGGGAATGCAGGTCCAGGTATCGAGCTGATGATTGCTGATGATGACGAAATTATGGTTCGAGGCCAAGGTCTGTTCTCTGGCTACTATAAAAATGATATTGCAACACAAGAAGCATTTGATAGTGAA
>ASHK01000416.1 GCA_000695745.1 Vibrio madracius
GGTGCGCCTATCCCTATCTATTCTGAAGATGAACTGATTGGTTTAATAGAAGAAAATCGACATCTTGCGCGAGTTAAAGCAGATAACTGTCAGCTAGTTGAAGATATTATGGCGCGCGCTACGCGCATCAACTTACCGTCCTATGAATTTCTTTATGGCGATATGCTGGCTTGGGGAGTATGTGTCCCTCAAGATGTAGAGCTTGGTCTGTACTATATGGAAAACGCTGCCCATCAAGGTCTACCGGTAGCGTTGGAGCAACTAGGACGCTATTACTCTCGTGGCACTTTTGTCCAACAAGACAAAGAGCGAGCAATTCCATATTTCAGAGAAGCCGCATCAATGGGCAATATCGATGCGCGTATCCAGTTGGCAGAATTATTGCTTCGGGACTACGGCAGTCCTCTGGATTACGAAGATGCCTACCGTTGGCTCTATAACTCCATCACCCCCGATGGCCGCAAGCATAAACGCATTTCTATGTTAAGGCGTGGTTTAGAGCAACGCATGCCTGAAAATATAATCGCGAGAGCAAAGCGCCGCAGCACATTCTGGTAATGATAGCCTAATGGCATAAATTCAAAGCATTTCTGTAGCTTATCTGCTCTGTCAGTTATAATCGACGTATCCCTCCTAAAATATAGGTCAGACTATGTCGAACAAGCCTAGCGATATCAAAGTAGACGACCCTTTTGCAGCAAGAGAGTCTCAAAACTACGACAATCCGATTCCGAGCCGAGAATTCATCACCGATTTCCTAGAAAGCGTTAATGTTCCAATGAACAGGAATGATCTGTTTGAAGCATTAGGGTTGGAAGGTGAAGAGCACTATGAAGGACTGCGCCGTCGTTTGCGAGCTATGGAACGCGATGGTCAATTGGTTTTCACTCGACGCCAGTGTTATGCCTTGCCTGACAAACTAGAAATGATAAAAGGTCATGTGATTGGCCACAAAGATGGGCATGGTTGGGTGAGACCTGAGGGAAGCATGAACAAGGATAATGATATCCTGCTTCCACATCATCAAATGCGAACGTTGCTGCATGGTGATTTTGTATTAGTACAGCCATCTGGCACCGATAAACGTGGTCGAAAGGAAGGACGACTAGTACGTGTATTGGAAGAGCGTAAGACACAAATAGTCGGTCGATTTTTCCTAGAATATGGCTACGCTTATGTTGTCGCTGATGACTCTCGAATCAGCCAAGATATTCTGATTCCAAACGAGCACCGTGGTGGAGCTCGAATGGGTAATGTTGTGGTTGTCGAGGTAACGGATCGTGGTAGCCGCTCCCGTGGAATGATGGGGCAGGTCGTTGAAGTGCTAGGTGAAAATATGGCGCCAGGTATGGAAACGCAAATAGCGATTCGTACTCATCAAATCCCTCACGAATGGCCCGCTGAAGTTGAAAAACAAGTGCAGCAATTTGGGGAGGTCGTTCCTGAGGAAGCCAAAAAAGGTCGTGTAGATTTACGTGAATTGCCACTAGTCACGATTGATGGTGAAGATGCTCGAGATTTCGATGATGCTGTCTATTGTGAGCGTAAGAAAAGTGGCGGCTGGCGTCTATGGGTGGCGATTGCTGATGTCAGCTATTATGTTCGACCAGATTCCCCTCTAGATAAAGAGGCCATCGTACGTGGTAACTCGGTTTATTTCCCATCTCAAGTAGTGCCTATGCTGCCAGAGGTGCTATCGAATGGTTTGTGTTCACTGAATCCTCAGGTCGATCGACTCTGTATGGTTTGTGAAATGACGGTATCGGAAACAGGTAAACTCTCAGGTTATAAACATTACGAAGCGGTGATGAACTCACATGCTCGCCTTACCTACAACAAGGTGAACGACATTTTAGAAGGGAATGAGGAATTACGTGAACGCTATAGTGAGTTAGTGCCGCATTTGCATGAACTGCACAACATGTATCAAGTGTTGAAAGAGGCGCGTGACTACCGTGGTGCGATAGAGTTTGAAACGGTAGAAACTAAATTTATCTTCAATGCAGAGCGCAAGATCGATCGTATTGAACCTGTTGTTCGAAACGACGCTCACAAGATCATCGAAGAATGCATGATTCTAGCCAATATTGCCTCTGCTTCTTTGGTAGAAAAAGCGAAAGAGCCAGCGCTGTATCGTATCCATGAAACTCCGGGAGAAGAAAGGCTACAAGGCTTTAGAGATTTCTTGGGAGAATTAGGTTTGGAATTGTCCGGCGGTTTAGACCCATCGCCAACGGACTATGCTGAGTTGGTTCGCAAAATCCAACAGCGTCAAGATAAAGAACTGATTCAAACCATGCTGCTTCGTTCAATGAAGCAAGCTGTCTATAACGCCGATAATGCAGGTCACTTTGGCTTAGCGTTGAAACGCTATGCGCATTTTACCTCTCCGATTCGCCGTTATCCTGACTTGTTGCTACATAGAGCAATCAAGTACCTCATTGCTAAACAAGAAGGTCGCAACACCGATCGATGGACACCAACAGGTGGTTACCATTATTCCTTCGATGATATGGATTTTTATGGTGAGCAATGTTCGATGACAGAGCGCCGAGCAGATGATGCGACTCGTGATGTAGCCGATTGGCTCAAATGTGAGTACATGCAAGATCATGTTGGCGAAGTGCTCGATGGTGTCATCGCGAATGTTACTGGCTTTGGGTTCTTTGTACGTCTAACAGAATTGCACATTGACGGCTTAGTGCATATATCTTCTTTGGCTAACGATTACTATCAGTTTGACCCAATAGGACAAAGACTTATTGGTGAAAGCTTTGGCGCGATCTACCGACTAGGTGATGCGGTGAAAGTGAAAGTTCTGGCCGTTAACCTCGACGAGAAGAAAATAGACTTTGAATTAGAGGAAACAAGTCGTAAGCTACGCGGCAAAGGAAAAACGGCTAAAAAACGTGTTGCTGAAGCTGAGAAGAAAAAAGCAAAAGCAAAACAGCGTGTCGCGGAAGTGAGAGGTAAGCGAGGCACTAAAGCTAAGCCCCTTGTTGAAGCAACGAAAAGGCCTGACGGACAAGAAGATGTATTGCCGCATAAGCGCAAAAAGTCTAAAGCCGAAAAAGCTCGTAAAAATAAAGCACGCAGTAAAGCGAGTCGAGCGAAGAAAAAATAGAGTTCAAGGTTAAACCATGAGTAACGAATTTATCTACGGCATTCACGCGGTGAAAGCTGTTTTGGAAAGAGATCCGGTACGTTTCATAGAAGCGTACGTCTTAAAAGGGCGTCAAGATGAA
>ASHK01000417.1 GCA_000695745.1 Vibrio madracius
GAAACCACAGTCAAGGAATCAAAAGACAGAGTTCGCAGTGCAATCATCAATTCTCGCTTCGAATTTCCTGCCAAAAGGATTACGGTAAATCTTGCTCCTGCGGATCTGCCCAAAGAGGGAGGGCGGTTTGATCTTCCTATTGCGTTAGGCATTTTGGCAGCATCTGAACAGTTACCGCATGATAAATTGCTTGCTCATGAATTTGTTGGGGAGTTGGCACTGTCAGGAGAGCTGAGAGTTGTAAAAGGTGTGTTGCCAGCTGCATTGGCGGCGAATAAAAGCGGTCGATGTTTGGTGGTGCCAGAAGGCAATGGGAATCAAGCCGCGCTAGTCGGTCGAGATGACCACAAATCCGCTGCAGGACTGTTAGAGGTATGTGCGTATTTAATGGGACAGCAAGCGTTGTCTCTGTATACCGACACCAAACCAAACAAAATGGCACTCAAAACTCGCGATCTTCAAGACATTATCGGTCAGCAGCAGGGAAAGCGGGCACTAGAGATTGCAGCGGCAGGTAACCACAACCTGCTTTTTCTTGGCCCACCAGGAACAGGAAAAACCATGTTGGCGTCGCGGTTGTGTGACTTGCTACCGGAAATGAGTGAGCAAGAAGCGATGGAAACCGCATCGGTCGCGTCGCTCACGCAACAAGAAATCAATGAAGAGAATTGGAAAACACGACCTTTTCGTGCCCCACATCATTCCAGTTCGATGGCCGCATTAGTTGGCGGCGGGTCCATACCGAGACCTGGAGAAATTTCGCTGGCACACAATGGGCTTTTGTTCCTAGATGAGATGCCTGAATTTGAAAGGAAAGTATTGGATTCGTTGCGTGAGCCACTTGAGTCCGGAGAAATTATCATTTCACGTGCGCAAGGTAAGACGCGTTTTCCGGCGCGATTCCAGCTTGTTGGTGCGTTGAACCCCAGTCCTACAGGTTACTATGAGGGCAACCAGTCTCGTACCAATCCACAACTTATCTTGCGTTATTTAAGTCGATTATCGGGACCATTGCTTGACAGGTTTGATATGTCGATCGAAATACCGTCGTTACCGAAAGGGACGTTGTCAGAGGGAGGGGAACGAGGTGAATCGACGCACGTAGTACGACAGCGTGTTCATCAAGCTCGGGATATCATGTTAAGTCGAAGTGGCAAGGTTAACGCGCTGCTACATAGTGGTGAGATTGAGGACTTCTGCCATCTACAAAAAACCGACGCTGAGTTTCTCGAAAATGCACTACATCGATTGGGATTATCGGTACGCGCCTATCATCGAATTATCAAAGTAGCTCGTACGATTGCGGACCTTGCCAATGAACAGAATATCCAAAGAGTTCATTTAGCAGAAGCGTTAGGTTATCGAGCGATGGATCGATTATTAAAGCAGTTGACGGCGCAAGCGGTTTAGAGGCAATAGAGGAATCCGTGGCGTTATCGCCCGAA
>ASHK01000418.1 GCA_000695745.1 Vibrio madracius
TTTTTATTTGTCTATTAATGGGAATAGTCATTCCAGCCACGTTGCCATTCCATTCTAAACCGCTGTCCATCAGGTAAGCCTTCACACGCTCCAGTGTAATATTGTCCAGACAAGCCAATTTGGTATGCAAAATCAGCATCACAAAACTCTAAAATGCCTCTTTGATAACCGGCATCGTACTCTGAATGTACAGCAGCGCCGAGCTTATTGAGGTCTGAGTAACTGCGAGACAATTGCCCACGCACACCATCTTGATAGCCAATTTGCTCCCAACTTCCCTCTTTAGCGAGGTCATCCACTCCTTTCGCACATCCAAATATTAACAACGCGGATGCGGCCACTAAAAATGCTCTCATGAGATTCCTTTTCATCCAACTTTCTCTGTCGTCACAATGCCAGTTTTACTGGTTTTTTACCACCCAATCCTTAACTAAGTGATGGGCTTCACGCTTTTCTTCTGCCACTTAACTCGGAAAAACGACCACTTACCCTTCGATAAAACCACTTAAGTTGGTTATTGACCACTTAATCATCTATTCCACCACTGACCGAATAAGCCGATGTGTCCTTAATTCATCATTTTTATAATGGTTACTAGAATTTAATGTCATTACAAACTAGGGATAACAGTTATGTTGTGGTTTTTAACTTGTGTTGCAGCCTTAATCGGTGGCTATTTTATTTACGGGGCTTTCATTGAGAAAGTCTTTGGTATTAATACAAAACGTCAAACACCTGCTCACACTAAATCTGACGGTGTTGACTACGTGCCAATGTCGACTAAAAAAGTGTATTTGGTTCAATTGTTGAATATCGCTGGTGTTGGTCCAATCTTCGGCCCAATCATGGGGGCGCTGTACGGTCCTGCTGCAATGCTTTGGATTGTCATTGGTTGCATCTTTGCTGGTGCCGTGCACGATTACTTCTCTGGTATGCTTTCAGTGCGTAATGGTGGTGCTTCTGTTCCTACTATTACCGGTCGTTACCTAGGCAATGGCGCCAAACACTTTATGAACATTTTTGCCATCGTCTTGTTGCTACTAGTTGGTGTGGTCTTCGTTTCTGCACCTGCTGGCATGATCACTAACTTAGTCAATGATCAAATGGGCATGTCAATGAGCATGACCACTATGGTTGTGGTTATCTTCGCTTATTACATCATCGCAACTATCGTCCCTGTCGATAAAATTATCGGTCGCTTCTACCCACTATTTGGCGCACTACTCATCTTCATGTCTGTTGGTCTAATTACAGCGGTAGCACTATCAAGTGAGCACCAAGTAATGGGCGGATTTGAAATCAGTGATATGTTCACTAACATGAACCCGAATGACCTACCACTATGGCCAGCTCTATTTATCACGATTGCTTGTGGTGCAATTTCAGGCTTCCACGCAACACAATCTCCGCTGATGGCGCGTTGTATGGAAAATGAAAAGAATGGTCGCTTTGTCTTCTACGGTGCAATGATCGGTGAAGGTGTTATCGCTCTTATTTGGTGTGCTCTTGCGCTGTCTTTCTTCGGCTCTATCGACTCGCTAGCAGAAGCAGTTAAAAATGGTGGTCCAGGTAACGTAGTGTACAGCGCTTCATTTGGCCTATTGGGTGTCTTTGGTGGTGTGCTTGCTTTCCTAGGTGTGGTTATTCTGCCAATCACTTCAGGTGATACTGCGTTCCGCTCTAGCCGCCTAATCCTTGCTGAATACTTCAACATGGAACAGAAAACACTACGTAACCGCCTACTGATGGCTCTACCACTGTTTGTTATTGGCGGCATCTTAACTCAAGTAGACTTCGGTATTATCTGGCGCTACTTCGGTTTCGCTAACCAAACAACCGCAGTAATGATGTTATGGACAGCTTCAGCTTACCTACTGCGTCATAACAAGTTGCACTGGATAACCACAGTTCCAGCCATCTTCATGACTACGGTTGTTATTACCTTCATCTTGAATAACGCAACCCTAGGCTTTGGTCTGCCAATGCAACTGTCAACCATCTTAGGTATCGTAGCTTCGCTGTCTATTACCGGCTATGTGATCAAAAAGTCAAAAGGCAAAGGTGAAACTGACCTTGCAGATGAAGAAAAACCACAAGGCAAACCAGAAACAGCCTAATTGATTATCCTGTCATCTGCTCTTAGAGCTAAAAAAGCGCT
>ASHK01000419.1 GCA_000695745.1 Vibrio madracius
AGCCGCAAGCGCGCAGTAGAGGCTGGGTTTGATGGGGTCGAAATTCACGGTGGTAATGGCTACCTTATCGACCAGTTCCTGCGCACCAACTCTAACAAACGTACCGACAAATATGGCGGAACACGAGAAAATCGAATCGTTTCTTACTTGATGTTGTCGATGCCGTTGTGAGCGCAATCGGCGCTCACAAAGTCGGTGTTCGACTTGCGCCTTTCATTACTTTTAAGGATATGAATTGCCCAGATATTGTACCGACCATTCTTGAGGCAGCGACGAGACTGCAACAACGTGATATCGTTTACTTACATCTGTCTGAAGCGGATTGGGATGACGCACCTGAGATCCCTGAAGCGTTTCGTATCGAGCTTCGCAAACGCTTTGATAACTGTATCATTGTAGCGGGTGGCTATAACCCACAAAGTGCCGAGCATGTGCTCGCTAAGCACTATGCCGATATCGTTGCCTTTGGTCGTCCATTTGTGTCTAATCCAGATTTGGTCTTTCGCTTCCAGCACGACAAGCCTCTGGCAGAATTAGACGGCACAACTCTGTTTGGTGGTGATGAAAAAGGCTACACTGACTACCCTAAAATGTAATACATGTAAGGCTCGCCCATAGGGTGGGCCACTCTTTTTTGTAAGTAAATTCCTACAGTTACGGTAATTTTCTCTTTGAAAATCCGGTATTAGCTCCTTGCAAACCGTTCATTTGCACAAAATATGACCTCGCTCAAAAATATATGCATCGTTAGGAGTATGTTAAAAGCGATCATATTTCAGGAGTGAAAAACATGACTGCTTCAAAAATGTTCATAAGGGATTTTCTGGGATTACTGTTAATCATCTGTACCGTGCTCGCAGGATTGAGCATTCTGCTTTGCCTACTTGCAGTATTTGCTTACGCCAACCATGATACGGGACTTGCTTCCGATTTCTTCCATGAATCTTTTTATCTCCTTGCTTTCTTTGTCCCACCCTACTTCATTGCAAGGTACATCAATCGTGCAGAGACTGTCGCTGCCGTTGAGCAATACCTATTGATGAAGAGTAAAAGTGAGCAACTACCGCACTGACGTGTTTTAAGGGTAATCCTCAATTCATCGTTGACCATTACCCTTGCTCAACGGCTCTCACTTCATAACATCAAGACCTTT
>ASHK01000420.1 GCA_000695745.1 Vibrio madracius
GAGCAGGCTTGTCCATTGCTTTGCCTAGCGCTTCTAGTTCATTAGCAAGTAGAGGACCAGCACAAGCTACAGGTGCGTGCATACCTACACCGTGAGTAGAAGCTTGAGCACGGTGAGCTGTACCGAATGCATCCATTACGAATACGTCACATAGTGCAGCGTATTTCTTAGAAAGCTCTTCTTCGTTCTTCTTTTCGCCGTTGTTGAAACGAACGTTTTCAAGAACAACTAGCTCACCTGTATTTAGCTCTAGGCCATCTAGGTAATCTTTTGCTAGCTTAACTTCGCAATCAAGCGCGTCGTTTAGGTAGTTAACTACAGGTTGTAGAGAGAACTCTTCTGCGTACTCGCCTTCAGTAGGACGACCTAGGTGAGACGTAACCATTACTTTAGCGCCAGCTTCTAGGCAGTGCTTGATGGTTGGTAGAGACGCTAGGATACGCGCGTCAGAAGTTACTTTACCGTCTTTTACAGGTACGTTCAGATCCGCACGGATAAATACGCGTTTACCTGCTAGTTCCAGGTCAGTCATCTTGATTACAGACATGTTTAGTCCTCTCAACTAAAAAATAAATAAAGTTTTTGAAAACCCGGCTTCTTGCCAAGTTTTGGAATTCATCAACTGCTTACTTATATTGGGCTTAACGATATTAATTTCAAGCTTCAAAATTAATATTTTCCCAAATTGCGCCCTTGATACTACTTGGACGCCTGCATTGCTAAAGCAGTGTCTAACATACGATTAGCAAAGCCCCACTCGTTGTCACACCAGACTAACATTTTGACCAAACGACCATCGCTCACTCGGGTCTGTGTCCCGTCAACAATGGCACTGTGTGGATCGTGGTTAAAGTCGATTGAAACTAGCGGTGCTTCAGTATAGTCAACAATGCCGTCTAATGTACACCGAGATGCGTTAATAATGACTTGATTTACGTCATTAACTTTCACATTCGTATTTATAGTTACACTTAAATCCATAGCGGTAACGTTAATTGTTGGCACTCTGACAGAAATTGCTTCAAATTTGTTAGAAAATTTCGGAAAGATACGTTCAATACCTTTATGTAACTTAGTATCAACCGGGATAATGGAGTGGCTCGCCGCGCGCGTTCTTCGCAAGTCACTGTGGTAGGCATCAATCACTTGTTGATCATTCATTGCTGAGTGGATAGTGGTAATCGTACCGGAGTCGATCCCGAAAGCTTCATCTAACGCTTGAATGATAGGAACAATACAATTGGTGGTACAAGAACCATTAGACACGATCAACTGCTGTTGCGTCAGTGAGTCATGATTGACACCATAAATAATGGTGTTATCCAAGTCATGCGAACCGGGGTGTGAAAATAGAACTTTTTTGGCACCAGCTGCAATGTGCTCGAGGCCATCTGCGCGACTGCCGAAGACCCCTGTGCAATCAAGCACAATATCTACATCTAAGTTGCGCCATGGTAGTAAGCTGATGTCTGCAGAATGCAGAATTCGAATCGTATCAAACTTACCGTCGCAAAGATTGATATATAAATGCTCTTGGTCATGGGAAACCTTTTTGGCAAACCGACCATGACTGGTGTCATACTGAAGCAAATGAGCCATTGCTTCAGGTTGAGCAAGTTCATTGACTGCGACGACTTGTATTTTATCGTTCTTGCCGCTTTCATAAATTGCTCGAAGTACATTTCGTCCAATGCGACCAAAGCCATTAATAGCCACTTTTAACATCGCACTACATCCTTAGTTCACGTTATGGTGGTGTGCATAGTAACCGATCAACTGTCATTTCGCATTAACAGTTGCGAGGCAAGTCGCCAAAACATGTCATCGCTAAGAATTCACTCTGCTACCATGGTTGAAGAGGCTTCTCGCGTGCCATTTAACGACCTCGTTTTACTGCACAGGAGGTGTCCTTATGTTTACTGGTCTGCACTACTGCTATTCATGTAACAAAGAAACGATTCATAACGAAGTCTTGATACGTAAGCCAAGTCGCTATGACAACGATCCAACGATTTTTGGTCGAATTAAGTTATTGCTGCATGCGTTTATCAATGGTGGGCACTACTACGATATGGACCACTATATCACCTGCCAAACTGTGGTAGGCGCGAGTTGGACAACAAAGGTAGTGAATTTGAATAGCCATTAAAAAAGCCGAGCTGTAGAGCTCGGCTTTTCATCGTTCAAAGTAACTTAATGTTACCTCAAATTAAGCAAGCAGTTCTTTTGCTGTGTTTACAACGTTTTCAGTTGTGAAACCAAACATTTTGAATAGCTCATCTGCCGGTGCAGAC
>ASHK01000421.1 GCA_000695745.1 Vibrio madracius
TGTCATTGCGCGTATAGGACGGCGTTAGGTTAAGCACAATACCAATCTGCGAGTTCTCAAGTGCTAAGGCATTGAAACGATGGACCGCCTTAGCATGAGCAAGAATGATATTAAACGCGACTTGTACCGCAAGCTTACCGTCCTTCTTGCATGGATAATGGAAGTCATACAGATAGCCGCCTTCTACTGGAACAATAGGCTCATTAAACGTGATCCAGTACTTCACTTTATGACCGAACAGTTTGAACGCTGTCTCGGCATAATCGGCAAACATATCGACTACTTTTTTCGACTCAAAACCACCAAATTTCTCTTGCAGTTCCGCTGGCATATCGAAGTGATATAGATTCATCATTGGTTCGATGCCATTGGCGATCATTTCATCAATGTAGTTGTTATAAAATGCCACAGCATCCTGACACACTTCACCCGTTTCATAATCTTTGATCAGTCGGGACCACTGAATAGAAGTGCGAAAAGAGTTAAAGCCGACCTTCTTCATGTTTTGTACGTCTTCTTGGTATCGATGATAGGTGTCCGTCACCGTCTCTGAACTGATGCCGCGATAGAAGCGCTCAGGTTCTTTTGATGCCAAAGATCCCAAATAGACTCGTTTGCTTTATTAGTCGAGCCTTCCGTCTGAATGCCAGACGCCGCCGCGCCCCACATAAAGTTCTGTGGAAAAGTGTACTTAGTCATTTTGCTAGCCTTGTGTATTCAAAAAATGTTTCAGTGCCCCAATCAAATTGGCATCGTTGCCAAATTGGGTTAATTTTGGATTTGGACGGATTTTCGCAATGGGGTGCTGAGCCAAAATGGCATCCAACTTTTGGTTGAGCTTGTCGATCAACCCCGAACTGCGACTGATAGCACCGCCTAAAAGGATATATTGTGGATCTACTGAGTACTGGACATTGATAAGCACCGTTGCCAAATCAAAGTACCATTGTTCAACAGCCGCCGTGGCAGCCTCATCGCCCTGCTCGTAAAGTTCAAAGACTTTAAGACCATCTAACTCTTTGGGTGACACACCTTTTGCACGAGCAGTTTGTTCGATGATGCCTCGCGTTGAAGCTAGATCAGAGTATGTGAGTGGTTTGCCTTGCTCAAATCGCAAAATACAGTAGCCAAACTCTCCGCCATGAAGATGATGACCTTTCAAGATATGTCCCGATTTGACGATAGCACCGCCAACACCCGAACCGAGCACCAGTAAGCAAAATTCATCAGACTCTCTGCCAGCGCCTAACCAATCTTCGGCTAATGCAGCACAGCAACCATCATTTTCAAGCTCTGTCGGCAGGCCAAAACGTTCTTGGTATAGCGACTTAACATCAAAGCCATGGATGTAATGCAGTGCACTGGAACCTTCTATCACCCCTGTTTCAACGTTGACAGCCCCACAAGTACTAATCGCAATCCCCGCGATAGGGTAATCCTGTTTCAGGCGTTCCAATTGAGGAGCTAGAGATTCGAGCAACACCTCGTAAGACGCGACACGACTGGGCAAAGAGAAACGTTCGAAAATCGTCGCTTCTTGGTTCATCACTGCGCACTTGACTGACGTGCCACCAAAGTCCAGTACCAGATAATAGCGTTCAATCATCAATGTATTCTTCCTAACCAAGCACTACAGCGAATGTAAAAAAGCAGCGCCACGAACGCCGGAAGCGTCGCCGTGAACACTCTTCACTACCTTGGTTTTTACCAATTTAGTAAATGTATACTGAGGCAGTTTCTCTTGAACCAAAGGGTAAATTTCAGCGACATTGGACATCCCACCACCAAGCACGATGACCTCCGGATCGACGAAATTCACTATGCTCGCAAGTGTTCTCGCTAGCTGATCACAATAAAGATCCAAGTGCGCAACAGCGCTGCTGTCACCCTTTGCATGTAACGCCATGATTTGTTTGGAATCTGCATACTGATATTTTTCTGAGAAAGTACGACTGAAGCCAGTACCGGAAACAAATGACTCTGCACAATTCATCGATCCGCAATAGCACTTGACCGGCTGACCATCAACGTCTGGGCGATAGTTAGGCAGCGGATTATGGCCGATTTCACCACCTAATCGATTTAAACCAGTCACAATGCCATTATTAATAATCACGCCTGAACCACAGCCAGTACCTATGATGACAGCAACACAGGATTGTTTGGCATGTTTGGCTGCACCATCTTTAAACTCCGAGAGCGCCAAGCAGTCGGCGTCGTTCGCTATCGCTACTGGTACATCAATTTGCTTTTGAATATCCCCGATAAAGTCATGGCCGTTTAGCACGGTAACATTCGCGCCTTGCATCAATCCATCATTACCCACCGAGCCACAACACCCAATACCAATAGATTCTATTTCACCCTGCTCAGATACGGTGTTGATTACCGACATCACGGACGCTAAAAAGCCCTCATAGGAAGCGGTTTCTGTTGGCTGACGATGCTTCACAATGGTTTGATAACTAGTGGAATCAAGTGCAACACCTTCAATTTTGGTGCCGCCAATGTCCAATCCTACGATCATGGTGGATTCTCTCTAAAGTAAGTAGTACCGATTGCGCCGGCGATTTACGTTACTTAATCAAATTTCATCATGGATCTAAAGCACGTGTCTGTGAAAACCTCGCCCTCATCACAAAAACTATATACTTTTTATTTTTATAACTATATAGATATAAAAGCGCTCATTCGAAGTTCTTGAACGACTCTTTCACTTTTCTCCCCTCTAGATTGGTTCAATCCCCGCCTATAGTAATAAACAACAAAGGAGGTCAGCGATGACACTGGTTAGAACAATTGAACAAGTCATTCCTTCACATGCGACATCAGATGGTGATGGAGTGAAAATTCGACGCGTGCATGGCTTCGATAACGCCGCATTTTCACCGTTTTTGATGATTGATGAACTTAAATCCGACGACAAAAAAGACTATGTGGGTGGCTTCCCTCCCCATCCACACCGAGGTATCGAGACGCTAACCTATATGATGAAAGGGCACTTTCAACATAAAGATCATATGGGCAATGTAGGCGAATTACGCTCAGGTGGTGCACAATGGATGGCGGCAGGTCGCGGTGTTATTCATAGTGAAATGCCAATCATGGAGGAAGGCGATCTACATGGATTTCAAATTTGGATAAATCAACCCGCCAAAGACAAGATGTCACCAGCTCAGTACCATGACTTCCAACCAGAATCGATAACAGAATATGAAC
>ASHK01000422.1 GCA_000695745.1 Vibrio madracius
ACTTATCTTTACTCTTTGGTAGGACACCATTATGTTAGACGGAATTTTACAAGGATTATCAACGGCTGTTATGCCGATGAACATCATGATGGTGATCGTCGGTTGTTTTGTTGGTACTTTTATCGGAATGCTGCCAGGTCTTGGACCGATTTCAGCAATCGCTTTAATGATCCCCATTACTTACGGACTTGACCCATCATCTGGCCTAATTCTGATGGCCGGGGTGTATTACGGAGCCGTATTTGGAGGATCCACCTCTTCAATTCTTATTAATGCTCCAGGTTGCTCATCAACCGTAGTGACTGCCTTTGATGGCTACCCAATGGCGCAAAAAGGCCAAGCTGGTAAAGCGTTAGCACTGGCAGCCTACTCTTCTTTTACGGGCGGCACGTTATCTGCCATCATGTTACTGTTCGCTGCACCTGCTCTCGCCAAAGTATCATTAAGTTTTCAATCATCAGATTACTTTGCCTTGATGCTACTAGGTTTATCCGCCGTTGCGGCATTCGCTGGCAAAGGTCAGGTTATCAAAGCTTGGATGATGGTCGTGCTAGGCCTTATGCTATCAACGGTTGGTATTGATAAAGGCGTCGGTGTGGAACGTTTTACGTTTGGCTTAACTGACCTAATGGATGGCTTTAGCTTCCTTTTACTGGCAATGGCGACGTTTGCATTAGGCGAAACCTTGATGGGAATCCTTAAACCTGAGCAAGATACTCGCCAAGACGAGCAACGTAAACTGAGTGACATTGGTAGCATGAAAATTACCAAAGAAGAGGTCAAGGAAGTAGCCCCTGTTTCCATTCGCTCTTCAATTTTAGGTTTCTTTACTGGTGTTCTCCCTGGTGCAGGCGCACTATTGCCGCTTTCCTTTCTTATGGTATGGAGCGTAACCTTGCGCCTAAAGATAAAAAAGAAGAGTTTGGTAAAGGCAGCATTCGTGGTTTGGTCGCACCAGAGTCTGCTAACAATGCCGCATCCAGTGGCTCGTTTGTTCCGCTATTAACGCTTGGTATCCCTGGGTCAGGTACAACGGCAATTATGTTAGGGGCGCTGATCGCTTATGGTATTCAACCTGGCCCTCGCCTGTTCGTTGAGCATCCAGACGTGTTTTGGTCGGTTATCATCTCAATGTACTTCGGTAATATTGTTCTTGTTATCTTAAACTTACCTTTGATTCCATACATCTCTAAGCTATTAGCAGTACCGAGAACCGTGTTGTTACCGATGATCCTGTTTTTTTCAATTACAGGCGTGTATTTGGTCTCGTTCAATACCATGGACGTGTTCATTATGTTACTCGTCGCCATGGCAGCAATCGCGCTAAGATTGGCTAATTTCCCATTAGCACCACTACTGCTTGGTTTTATTCTTGGTGGATTAATGGAAGAGAACTTAAGACGCGCGCTGATGATCAGTGATGGTGAGCTCAGTTTCTTATGGGAACGTCCAATCACATTGACGTTTACTGTATTAGCAGTGCTAGTACTCGTTGGACCCGCATTGCTTTCATTAATGAAGAAATGGTTTTATCAACCTAAGAAAGTTGAGTCTTAAGCCAATATCTTGAATCTAGAAAATAGCGGCTCCAATAAGGAGCCGCTTCGCGTTCATTCTTAACATCCAGATTTTTCAAAGGTAAATTTGTAAGTGCCAAGTTCTCTATCCTGAAGCACCTCTAATCTGCAATTTGGGATGTTTTTTAGTACTACTTGATTCAGCTCCACCATAAATAATCATCATTAAACCGTCACTATTGCGCTTAAATTTGACGTTTAAGTCAGTATCAAGGATCTCTTTAATATTGTTTTGGTCAACCAACTTTGCATGACCTTTGATAAGGTCATAAGAAATCTCATCGATTGTGATAGTTGATTTTTGCTTTGCTTCTAAGCTATTGATCACAGCCTTACTGTAAACCAATGAATCCATACCTTTCACTGCAGCTTGAGCACCTTTCAACACACTCACTCGAGCATCCGTTGTCAGGTTTAAGAATCGCGGCGCTGCGCTGACCGCTAAAATGCCAAGAATAACAATAACAACAACTAGTTCGATAAGCGTAAAACCGTTACGTTTCATTAGGATATTTCCTTTCTATTGGGCTGAATTTGTTGAATCAAGATCACGATTCGGCCGAATAGTACGAAAAAAGCCCTTTTGTAAAACAACAAAAGGCTTTAGAAATCCT
>ASHK01000423.1 GCA_000695745.1 Vibrio madracius
TATCCTCTATGACTACATGGTTAAGTGTATGAAAGAGCTGACGAAAGCAGAGCCAAATATCGATGCACTCCTACCTTGGAACTTCAAGCACTAGCTGTATCTCTCCGTGGGTTTATGGGGCGTTTACGGTTCACTGGCGTCAAAACCTTGGCACAAGATCACATTTGTCTTGTGTTCGTCACCAATACAAAAAAGCCAGCGTAAACGCTGGCTTTGATGACTTTCAATCGATTAAGCTTCGAAAGGCTGAACCTTGATGATCGTTTCGTTACGATCTGGGCCAGTAGAGATGATGTCTACTGGAACACCTGTTAGTTCTTCAATACGTTTGATGTAATCTAGAGCAGTTTGTGGAAGTTGCTCGATAGACGTTGCACCAAATGTTGTTTCAGACCAACCAGGCATAGTTTCATAAATTGGCGTGGCTTCTTCAAATGCTTCCGCTGCCATTGGAGATACTTCTAGGATAGAGCCATCTTTCATCTTGTAACCAGTACAGATTTTTAGCTCTTCTAGACCGTCAAGAACGTCTAGCTTAGTTAGACAGAAACCTGAGATAGAGTTAATTTGTACTGCACGACGCATTGCTACGGCATCAAACCAGCCCGTACGACGTAGACGACCTGTTGTTGCACCAAACTCGTGACCAACGTCACCAAGGTGTTTACCAACTGGGTCTTGTTTCTCTTTACCATCGTATAGCTCTGTCGGGAATGGACCTGAACCAACTCGAGTACAGTAAGCTTTAGTAATACCTAGAATGTAACCAATGTGACGAGGACCAAAACCTGAACCAGCAGCAACACCGCCAGCTGTGGTATTTGATGACGTTACATAAGGGTATGTACCGTGGTCGATATCTAGAAGCGTACCTTGAGCACCTTCGAACATGATTTTGTCGCCACGCTTACGCGCTGCATCAAGTTCGTCAGTCACATCGATAACCATTGACGTTAGAAGGTCTGCATAACCCATGCATTGTTCTAGGACTTCATCGTAGCTTACTGTGTCTGCTTTATAGAAGTGCTCTAATTGGAAATTATGGAACTCCATGACTTCTTTTAGCTTCTCAGCAAAGACTTCTTTATCGAAAAGATCACCAACGCGTAGGCCGCGACGTGCAACTTTGTCTTCGTATGCTGGACCGATACCACGACCCGTTGTACCAATTGCTTTGTTACCACGAGCAATTTCACGCGCTTGGTCAATAGCAATGTGGTAAGGAAGAATTAGAGGACAAGCTTCAGAAACGAAAAGACGCTCGCGAACTGGAATACCACGTTCTTCTAGAGGCTCATTTCTTTTAAAAGTGCTTCTGGTGACAGAACAACACCATTACCAATAACACACTTGATGTTATCGCGAAGAATACCTGATGGAATCAAATGAAGAACGGTTTTTTCACCGTTAATGACTAGAGTGTGACCTGCATTGTGACCGCCTTGGTAGCGAACCACGTACTTTGCATCTTCAGTTAAAAGGTCTACGATTTTACCTTTACCTTCGTCACCCCATTGGTGCCCAGAACGACTACGTTATTACCCATCTTTCCAAATCTGATTGCTAGTTAAAAAAGGATTCTAGCATCGAAATCACAAATTTGCAGTCATTTTTTAAGCATAAAAAACCTGCTTTATGTTAAGTGATTGATGCTGACTAATAAAAAACCAATATTATTAATGGTTCAACATCATCACTGTAATGACAGCACCAGCGACAACAAGGCACCCACCTATTCTTCTTAAGTGTTCATCAGGCTGTTGCGCTAATTGAGACACCATATTTCGCCACCCTCTTGGTGCAAGTAAAGGCCCAAGACCCTCAACAACCAACACCAAACCTAAAGCGACCCACAGAGATTGTGACATTATTCTTCTCCCAAAATAG
>ASHK01000424.1 GCA_000695745.1 Vibrio madracius
TTTAATAAGTTGAATAATTTGATGCAGCAAAGTCATGGCAAGATTGGTATGACTTATAACGCAGGTGGGCAAACTCATACCCTGTCGACACTAGGCACCAACTTAAAAGCCTAGTTTCTCGAATACAAAAAAGCGGCAACAGGTCACCGGTTGCCGCTTTTTGCTATCTCGTGTTCGTCAACGCTATTTCTAGAACAAGCTCTGACGTTTCTTCTCAGGTACTCGACGAATTTCACCGTAGTCTCTTAAGCGATCCATCTTATCAATATCAAGAAGTAGCTCCGTCACATAGCTGTCGCCAACTTTGTAGCTCCGGACCACTTCAGCACCACGAATCACACCATCAACCGCTCCGGTTGTCGACTCGACGCCCAGACGTTGATCTTGCAGATCAGCACGAGCAGACACTCGCAGGCCATAAACTTGCTCTGCTAACTCTCTATACGCATCTATTTTCGATGCACGCATAGCGCGCACTTGTTTCTCTTCTTCATTACGACCGGTTTGTTCGCTAATACTGGCATAACCAACAGCCGTTAATGTGTTCTGGTTCATAGCCGTAATTGGAGTACATCCCATCATGACTAATGCAACCAACGCGGCAAATAAAAATCTCATTATCGTTTCCTATGGGCGCAAGATGACTGTATGAGGAGTGGTCATAGATGGATCTGAACGAATCAACACGCCATCTTCAGTTCGCATTTGATTCAATGTATCCAAATCTCGACCGATACGATCTGCAGGCAAGAAGCCTTGAGCCGATGCGACTACAATACGAGACTGCATCCCGACAACACGAGCATTTACCAGTACCCCGCCCTCTTGGCGAAGCATGGTGCCAGTCAATACAAATTGAATCTGTTGCTCTTGCGCCAGATCTTTCCAGTCTCGACTTAATACGAAGTCACCTTGGTTTGTCACTTGGATCGAGCCCGTTGTCTTGAAGTCGACAACCTTAAAGCCACGGCGCTGAAGCTGGTGAATAAAGCCTTCTGATACCGAGTTCCCTAACCAGTTTGTCGCGTCCAAATTCTGTAAATCAACAAATGACGCTACCGCTATCGGAGTGCGAGACGACACGCTAGTGTTAGATTCCACTAACTCCTCCGTCAAACTCTCGACGAAATAATCCATCGTATGACGAGGACTTTCCATCAGCATAAATTTACTGCCAGAATAGGAGTCCTTACCGTTATAGATTGGTGAGTAGGCACAAGCGGTCAGTGTTAACACTGATGCCATCAGGAGCCATTTTTTCATTACACACTCTCCAAAAAGTTATTAATTGGATGGATAGGTCCCCACCTTTTCAAGGTTGGAACAATCCTTGCTATTCTCATTCTGTCCTTAATAAGAAAGCCCGCTCCAATATTCGCTACAAAGTAGCTAGCAAATATTGTTCCGCATTTGGATTGGTTGTATGAAAAAAATCGTTTCGTCTTTAATTTCAACAGCATTGGTTGCTTTTGGCAGCAACTCAGCCTCTGCCGCCTGGTATGAAGTCACTGGTACTTCAACCATCGTCTCTTCCGAGAAGGCGGCAAGGATCTACGCGCTAGAAGATGCCGTCTATAAAGCCGTGGACTTCTCCGGAGCCGATCTTGGTGGTCTTGCTAACTTAGCGCCACTATTAGAAGACGATAAGAGCCAATACCAGTTCATTGATTCCGAGGTTCGTCAGATTGTCATAAAGGATCAATATAAAAGCGGCAATCAAATGGTCGTCAAAGCTCGTATCGACATTTACCCAACGGCAAAGGCTTGCCATAACGAGCAGTACAAAAAGACCTTTGGGGTGGCAATGTTTGATATTGTTGACCCGCAGCAAGCCGTCATGGGCAAATATACAGATTAGGCGAAGACTTTAGTTCACTGGTCTCAAATCAGCTTGAGCATCGCTCTTACAGCTTCGTCTCTGTTGGCACCACTCGCTATGAAATTGACAAGCGCCAACCTGAGCGCATTAAAATGATTGCCGAAGACCTAGGCGCGCAATACCTAGTCACAGGAAAATTAACGACTTAACCGCGACTATCACACAAGGGGGGTTGCTGTCAGATGATGTGATTAATCGTCAGTTTGCCATGGATATGTCCGTTTATGATGGGAAAACTGGTCATGAAATCTTCCAACACAACTACCGCGACATTGCCCAATGGCCCTTTGCTAAAACGAGTAAAGTCGACACCAAAAGTGCTCGTTTCTGGACATCAACCTATGGCGAAATGATGCAAAAGGTGAGTCGTAACATCATGCTCGATTTGGAAGCGGAAATCTCCTGCAAAATGACCTTGCCAGAAATCGTTGCCAGTTATGGCAATAAAGTCACCATTGACTTAGGTCGAGTTCATGGTGTTAAAGCCGGTGATAGATTAAAACTGTGGCACACAGGTTCCTTTATCGACCAAAACGGATTACCGCGGAATAAGGTGACTCAAAGCGATATCACACTAACCGTGTCACGCGTCTATGAAAATGATGCAGAAGCCACCGTCGACCAACCAAGCCTTGCCAATAGTATTCAAATTGGTGATGTGATGAACAAACTAGAATAAATTTGGAAAAGTGACTTAACTTATTAAAATAATTAAGTATTATTAGTCATACGCTCCCGTGGCACAGCTGGATAGCGCGGCCCCCTCCTAAGGGGCAG
>ASHK01000425.1 GCA_000695745.1 Vibrio madracius
GCGAGGCTTTCAGTAAACAAGTAATCAGACGCTGAGCTGACATCACTGATCTCCTGAAGAATACCAAAGTGAGTGAGCTTTTCACTGCCGTTGACCAATTCACTGTAGTTATGTGAGATGGTCGTGACATCTTCTTCTGATAGCTCAAAGACCGATAAGCGGAACGCTTTCCAACTGCTACGACGTCCGCCAATATGCCAGAATAACTGGCGTTCTTGGCGATCAGCTTCAGGCATCATCATGGAATAAAACAAGGTCATTCCTTGATGCTCATGAGTAAAGGTATACAGCACATTACTGCATCCTTTAATCCCCGCTTTGACCAATAACTCCATTCTTTCTTTCGAAAATAACGCACTCAATGATTGTTGATTGCGCTCATCGTGCCAATAGCGCCAGATATCTTGATTATTCTCAGTAAGTAATGCCACTTTTAGTTCATTACCACTAAAAAATAGCGGTAGGTTACAGGCATGCTTTAGATAGCTATGTTCGAAACCTCGAGTGCGAGCTCGAATGATTCTATCTTGATTATCGTGACGGATTTTTTTCGATTCGGTATTGAGCAGTTTCTCAACCACCATTTCGACCGCATTGGTCCGAGATAGTCGAAGTGTTCGAAGATATTTTACCGGAGAGACGCCGTGCAAGCCGTCGACACCAAGTACTCGATATTCAATCGGTTTGGTGATCTCTTTAACCTGACTGGTTTTTGCTAACTCATCAAAACTGACGCTGATGACTTGACCCAAGTCGTAATCAAAAGTGCCTGGAACTTTGAATTTAGCGCCTGAGCTGGAGAGATCAACGCTAAGACCCGTCACTGTGTCGCCATTTTCCAATTGAATCGACACTTGAGACTCAAATTTGAGGCGGTTCTCTTTACGCTTCAAGTCATAGCCTAGATTTATCGCATCCGCTAAATATGGGCTTTGTGGGTCGGTGAGCTCGCCTTCACGAGCAGCACGTTGTTCATCACCCAAGTTGCTTAAGGTCTTTTTGTTAACTAAAGATTCCCAAACACCTTCAGTATAACCACCAAACTTTTTCGTGAGCTGGTGATAGCTATCAAACGCACGGTCATCGAGCCAATGAGCCAGTCCATTGAGCTGATATTCGTGACAATTGCTGGTCACTCGTCCTCGAAGATCGATTCTCTTATGACAAGGTGCCATAAGACGATTGAGTTCCATTTTTACCAGCAGTTTTGTTGAGGGAGATTCCCCCTCGGTGACCTGACTAAGAACATATTCAAAGTCTTCAGCGTGATAGGCAGAGATCAAGCGCTCTGCGATGGAAAGTATTTCAGGTTGCTGCATGAGTTTTGTTAAAGTGTCCCTTAAAGATGATGAGTGTCATCAAGAAATAGTACAGCGTGAAACTGTTATATCGGCTACCATGCCGAAAACCTTAATATTATCTACTGATAAATATAAGGTAATTCTGGGTCTATTTTTAGATTCCTGTCGATTCTTGACAAATTTATCGTCGAACACTTTCGAAAATTAATACATTTCTCAATAAAGAATGCAATGGATTGCATTTGTTTGAGTATTTATCGTGACGGGTTGAGTGAAAAATGGCAAAAGCGAAAAGAGCTTATGTATGTAATGACTGTGGTGCAGATTTTCCACGTTGGCAGGGGCAATGTAATGCCTGTGGAAGTTGGAATACCATCAGCGAAGTGCGCTTAGCTGCATCGCCTCAAGTCGCGCGTAATGAACGGTTGACGGGGTACGCAGGGAGTTCGACGGAGTCCGCTGTGCAAACTCTGTCTGAGATT
>ASHK01000426.1 GCA_000695745.1 Vibrio madracius
ATGGTGCTAACTTGTGAACTTGCTTCCATATCATTCGCCGAACCTAAGGTACGTGTTAGGCTTGGATCGAACTGTACTTCCAGATTCGATGCGACGGCTTGCGTCGGACTCAGTTGTTTCACCAACATATCGGCAATGCCGGAGTTCTGTTTTTTGGCCAATTCGATCGCTAATTGGCCATCATGCATATCTCGAAATACTCCATGCTGCTGCGAAGAAAAAGGGCTGTCCTCATCCGCCAGCACATCACTACTGCTGCGCATTTGGCGCAATACCATCTGCAAGAACATGGCTTCGAACTGTCCGGCGACTTCTTTTAAAGCCCCTTGCTCATCGGCACTGTGTTTGATGTTCGTGAGGGCGGCATTATCGTGATAGAGCATGCTGTTGATTCTCGTACTGTCATTCATCGCGTCTATTTTCATCACACTCTCCTAGATCACTACCAACTCAGCATTGAGCGCACCTGCTTCATGCAAAGCCTGCAAAATGGACATCAAATCGGTCGGGTCGCCCCTAAACTATTAACGGCATTAACAATGGTATTGAGCTCCGTTCCTTCTGGCCAAATCACCATCTGAGCTTGGTCTTCATTAATATCGATTTTCGACTGATCGACGACAACAGTCTCACCCTCTGCAAAAGCGTTTGGTTGACTCACTTGTTGAGATTCCGTGATCGATACCGTCAGGTTGCCGTGACTCACTGCGGCTTCCGTCACTTTCACGTTTTGACCGACTACCACAGTGCCGGTGCGAGAATTAAACACAATTCGAGCTGGCTTGCGACCTTCTACCACGCTCATTTCTTCTAGCATCGACATCATAGTGACACGCTGCTGAGAGTCTTTCGGTGCCCTCATATCGACGCGTACTTTGTTGATCGCAATCGCGACATCTGGACCGAAAGTGCTGTTGATTTCACGAGCGATATTTTTGGCGGTGGTGAAGCTGGCTTTTCGTAGATTCAACGTAATTTGCGAACGCGAGTTAAAATCCGAGGGGATTTCACGCTCTAACGTAGCACCGTTCGGGACACGTCCTGCCGTAGGCGTATTCACTGCAATTTTAGAGCCGCTGCGCCCCTCAGCTGACACCCCACCCACGACGACGTTACCTTGAGCAACGGCATAGACTTCGCCATCAACACCTCGCAGTGGTGTCAACAATAAGGTCCCTCCTCGCAAGCTTTTCGCATCACCAATAGAAGAGACCACGATATCCAACATCTGCCCAGGGCCTGCCATCGGGTCCACCGACGCCGTCACACTCACCGAGGCGACGTTACGCAATTTTGGATTCGCATCATCACCGATTTGTACCCCAAATTGGCGCAACATATTGGTGATCGATTGGGCGGTAAACTTGACTTGATTTCGGTCACCTTGACCATCAAGCCCTACGACCAAACCGTAGCCAACCAGTTGGTTAGTACGTACGCCCTGTACGTCCACCAGATCCATGATAGGAATTTCCACTTCAGCTTTGGCAGATGACATCATGCCGAGCGCAAATGCCATTAAAATGGAAGTAAAGAAGTAACGTTGTTGTGTCATTAGAACGGCATCCATGGGCTGGTGAAGAACTGAGTGAGCCAACCAGCAGAGTTGCTGTCAGCTAAAGCGCCACGTCCAGAGTAGGTGATGCGCGCATCCCCTATTCGATGGGAGAAGACTTGGTTGTAGCGGTCGACATCGTCGGCACGAATAATGCCAGTGACGCGAATAAATTCATCGCCTTGGTTAAGGCGAATCCATTTCTCACCGCTAATTTTGAGCACGCCATTAGGCATCACTTCATGCACAGTGACCGTAATAGCGCCTTCTAGCTTGTTGCCTTGCGAGCTAGCGGCGCTACCATCAAAAGCTCGGCTGCCATTGATACCGACTGCGGTTTCATCAAAAGTGCTTCCACCGACCGTTGCCGCGCCAAAATCCACTTTGGAAGTCTTGCCAAACTTGGTATCTGCTTTTTTACTCGATTGCGTTTCTTCCACCAGCAAAATTGTCAGAACATCGCCCACTCGGTAGGCACGACGGTCTTGGAATAGGGTTAAGTTATATTGGTGACGATACAGGCTTCCTCCCGTTGCTTGTGGCAGCGCATAATTCAGTTCAGGAGGCGCATACTTTTGTTCATCCGGCTCAGGCGGCACAAACTCAGGTCGAGCTGCACAACCCGTGAGCACGAGCAGCCCTATTACCACTCCCCAGCGAGAAAGCCATTTCATACCACTTATCCCTTTTCCGTTAATTCCCAACTTTATTGACCTAGACCGCTTGTGCGACGAACTTGAGCATGTCGTCGGCAGCCGAAACCACCTTGGCATTCATCTCATAAGCGCGTTGCGTGGTGATCATATCGACCATCTCTTCCACGACCTGTACGTTTGAGCCTTCTAATGCGCCTTGCTTAATGCTGCCCGCGCCATCTTCACCAGCAATCAGCTCTTCCGCTTGTCCGCTGGCTTCCGTCTCCTTGAACAAGTTACCGCCGATGGCTTCTAAACCTGCTGGGTTAACAAATTTTGCCAGCGTGATTTGCCCAAGGTCTTGCGGTGCTGGGCCGTCGGCCGTCGTCGTGGTCACAGTGCCATCGACACCAACAGAGAGCGTCAAAGCGTTATCGGGAATCTGGATTTGTGGCTCCAATGGCAAGCCTTGGCTATTCACCATCAAACCCTCTGAGTTGACATGGAACTGGCCATTTCGGGTATACATGATTTGACCATCAGAATTTTCAATCTGGAAAAAGCCTTGTCCCATAACAGCAAGATCCAACTCTTGCCCGGTATTTTGCGCGCTGCCTTGAGTGAACACTTTTTGCGTACCCACCACACGCACGCCACTCCCTAATTGAACCCCTGTCGGCAATTGGTTCACTTGGTCGACTTGCGCCCCCGGTTGACGCTGAATGCTATAAAACAGATCTTCAAACACCACTCGATCGCGTTTGAAGCCACTGTATTGACGTTGGCAAGGTTGTTAGAAATCGCCGTCATTTTTGTATCTTGGGCGGCCATCCCTGTTTTACTGACCCATAATGCTGAATGCATGATTTACTCCTTGGTGCGAGCGATTAGCTCGCACTCATTAATTTATTGCCAGATTGCGCAAGAGTTTCCGCCGTTTTCATCATGCGGATTTGCATCTCAAAGTTTCTGGTAAGTGACATTACGCTGAGCAGCTCATCAATGGCGGATACGTTACTGCCTTCGATATGTTCAGGGCAAGGTTTACCGTCGGATCAGCGGCAAAAGGTTGGCCATCAAGGCTATGGAGCAGACTATCGCTTTCCTTTTGCAGTTGATTCATATCCGGCTTGACCAATTTCAGTGTGCCCACTTCCACTTCAGCACCGCCGCCCGGTGGAATCACCGAGACTCGGCCACGTTCACTGATCTCAACCTTTTGAAATTCAGGCAGCACCATTGGACCGTTATCACCGACCACGGCAAAGCCGTTGATGCTCATCGCACCCAACTCATCTACTTTAATGTTACCGGCGCGAGTGTATGCTTCGTTGCCTGCAGGGGTTTGCACACTGATATAACCTTCACCCATGATGGCAATGTCCAACGCACGACCCGTTTTTACGACATCGCCAGAATCGAAGCGTGTCGCCGCCGAGTTGGTGACCACCATAGTGCGACCATCAAAACCCGAGCCTTGCAGAGGAATACTTTGAACCCGTTCCATATCGGCGCGAAAACCCGCTGTGTCTGCGTTCGATAAGTTATTGGAACGAACGTGTTGCGCTTTGAGAACCCGACTCGCCCCTGTGGTTGCTGTGAATAACAAGCTATCCATGCTCTACACCTTACACTGCGTTAAACAGAGCTTGAGTGAGCTTGTCAGACGTTGAGATAGTCTTGGCGTTAGCTTGATAGTTGCGCTGTGCTGTCATCAAGTTGACCAACTCTGATGTCAGGTCAACGTTCGAACCTTCTAGTGCACCCGGGGTTAAGTCACCTAGCACACCAGAACCCGGAGTGCCCATGACTGGTGCTCCTGAACCATAGCTTTGAGTCCAAGCGGTGCCATTGGTTTTCGCCAGCCCCTGAGGGTTAGCAAAGTTAGCCAACACCACTTGTCCTTGTAGCTGTGATTGACCATTCGTGTAAGTAGCGAACACCATACCGTTGTCTTCAACACGTACGCCCGCTAGTTCGCCCGAGGTATAACCATTTGGGTTATTGGTGCTCACGCCAAATGCCGCTCCAAATTGGGTACTGCCTGCCAAGCTGATATCAATACTCATGGCGTTCGCTCCAGGCGCTGGGAAAGAGACATTAAAGCTGCCTGTCGGGGAAGCGAGTGTACCGTCTGGATTAAAGGTAACCGGAACGGTCTGTGCAGGTGTGCTACCGCCATCCACCTGAACATTCACCTCCCACGTATTATCTGCGGTCTTAGTAAAATACTGAGTCACCGTATGCGAGTTGCCTAATGAGTCATAAACTTTGGAGGTATACGATGAGTTGAAAGAGTCTGGGTCTGCAGGGTCAAAAGGATTCGCCGTTTGGTCGACAATTTTTGAGCTCGCATCAAAGTTAGCAACAAAATCCAACTTATCCGTTGCTTGTGCCGCTAACGATGACGTGCTGATTTTCAAATCGCCCACAGAACCTGTCAGTAGGTTATTGTTGCTATCTACCCATAACCTTGCAGCTTCGCGCCTGTATTTCCGACCACATAGTTATCTTTGTCAGTACCAAAGACACCAGCACGGGTATATAAGGTTTGTCCCATATGGTCTTTAGTAACGAAGAAGCCGTTGCCATTGATGGCTAAGTCCATCGCACGTCCTGTTCCAGAAACAGAACCGTTCTTATCAAAGTTTTGTGAGATCGAGGCAACTTCCACCCCTCCGGCTTGCATGCCGTTATACACCGCCGAGAATTCGGTGCGTGCTTCTTTAAAACCGTATGTCGATGCGTTAGCAATATTGTGGCTGATGGTATTAAGCTGAGTGTTAGTAGCGTCCAAGCCACTTAATGCGATATCAAAGCTCATAATGTCCTCTAATTCTGATAATGTGTCTCAGCACGTTGCCGTGCGATGAGCGTAGGCGCTAGGCACCAAACTGACTGATTTGATAGAAAGGCACGCTGCCAACACCAGCGATATTCACCATGCTGCGCCTCCGTTACTTGGAACTTCGTACCTTGGACTTCACTTCACCCGCCAAGAGTATACTTGG
>ASHK01000427.1 GCA_000695745.1 Vibrio madracius
AACATTGCTTAATAAGTCGTAGCCAAAAGATTGAATATAGCTTTGGAGCGTATCCATCGAACTATTCATAGTAATCAAAAACCTAGTTATTAACTCGATATCATCGGTGATGAAGTTATTTGAGTAAATGATGTGTAATTATCAGATATTACTCAGATTTATTAGGATAGTATATCGCGAACATAAAATTTGTATGCTCAGAACATTGGGTTGGAAAGGGCAAAAAGAAGCGCGATACCAGGTTATGGATATCGCGCGTGTTCAAAGACGCGGTTGCAGTAACACTTGCAGCATACGTTTATGTTACTCATCTACTGATTGAACAAAGCCAAATACTCCTCGTAACCCTGTTGAGAAAGCTCTGCCTTTGGAATAAATCGCATTGCGGCGGAGTTCATGCAATAACGCAAGCCAGTGGGTGCAGGCCCGTCCTTAAATACGTGCCCGAGATGAGAATTAGCAAAGCGACTTCTCACTTCTGTCCTTGGGAAGACCATTTTAAAATCGGTAGTGGTGACAATGTAACGTTCGTCAATTGGTTTGGTAAAACTAGGCCAACCCGTGCCTGATTTATATTTATCGGTAGAAGAAAACAGCGGCTCTCCACTGACTACGTCCACATAAATTCCCTGATCGTTATTATCCCAATATTCATTGCTAAATGGTCTTTCCGTCCCATCTTCCTGAGTGACGTAGTATTGAAGTTCAGTCAGTCTGTTCTTTATTTCGCGTTCCTGTGGTTTGTGATACTGCTTTAGCGATGATTGGTTTTGTTTAGAATCGATCATTTGACGAAGTGATATCGGCTTCTCATGACGTTCTTCACCAAAAATTTTATCTAAATATTGATCACGCCCCGAGTTGTAGCGATAGTATTTGTACTTGAGGCGACTCTTTTTGTAGAAGTCTTGATGGTATTCCTCTGCAGGCCAAAAAGTATCAAATGCGATTAACTCAGTTGCTAATGGTTGTTGGAAAATGCCTAACTCATCCACTTCAGACATAAAGCGCTCTGCTATTATTCTCTGTTCGTTGTTGTGATAAAAAATCGCAGGACGATATTGCGGCCCTCGGTCAACAAATGACCCTTTGCTATCTGTTGGGTCTATATGACGAAAGAAGTAGTCCAATACCTCTTCATAGGTCACCTTATCCGCGTCAAATTTCACTTGAATGACCTCGATATGACCTGATTTCCCACTTGCTACCTGACGATAGGTTGGATTTTGTAGCTCACCACCTGCGTAACCAGAAATGACGTCGATAACACCTGGTAGTTGTTCCAAATCCGATTCTGTACACCAGAAACATCCGCCGGCCAGGGTTGCGACTTGCTGGTTAGAAACTAGTGCTTGCTGTGATTCGGCCATTCCTTCCTTGGCCGTTACAAGCATCAATACAGGAATGGCAGCCAGTAGAACGAAAAGTAATTTGGTGAATTTCGTCATGAACACTCCATAGCTTTATGTGATTGATATTGTTATAGGACAGAGGTCGTCGCTGAAAAATTTCAAAATGACAGTTAATCGGTTACTATCTGTTGGTTTTCAATCACTCAGACTGTAGAGGTTTTATATGCAAGCAGAAGTTAAATGGATCGAGGATTCAAGTTTTTAGGGCAATCTCAATCTAGTCACTCTATCGTAATGGATGGCAATGGTGGAGAGACAGCGCCAAGCCCAATGGAAATGGTATTGATGGCCGCGGGTGGGTGCAGCTCTGTGGACGTGGTTGATGGGTTGAAATCTGCAAATCAGGCCGTAACGGCAGTCAATGCAAAATTAACGACTGAGAGACGCGAAACAGCTCCAAAAATCTTTACTGCCATTAATATCCATTTTGAAGTCAGTGGCGACAACCTAGATGAAGCGCTTGTAGCTAAAGTAACCAAAGACTCGTTAGAAAAATACTGCTCTGTGTGTTTAATGTTGGGTGCTGGTGTTGAAATGACACATTCTTGGGAAATCGTTTAAGGATCAACGTCTGTGAATGAAACGGAATTCGACCAACTTGTTGTTGTTCTCGGTAAGCGCTTAAACAACAATGCATTAACCGCAGAAGGCTTGTCTCGCGTTAAAGCGATATTACAGGTTGCTGAAACAACAGATTGTCGCAAGACCATTATCGCTTTTTGTGGTGGTGTCACTCATGGACAATCGATCTCAGAAGCTCGTGTTATGTATGACACTTTTCAAGCTCACTTGCCTCGGAGAAAAGCGATAAGATTGGGGCTGTGTTATTGGAGGAAACATCTACCAGCACCGTTGAAAATATCGTGCAATTATCCAACGTGTTGATACAAAGCCAACTGTTAAAACGAGGTAGTACAATCGAGGTGAAATTCGTTTCCAATGATTACCATTTAGAACGAATGTTCACAATTCAAACATTACTCAATGAGCAGGGGTTACTTGGCTACTTGAAGCAAGAATGTCATCGCTCAGGGCTCAATGTCACTATCTCATCCGATATTGAAGCGCATTATCCGGTCGCTTATCCTCATAACTGTATAAATGGACAGTTGTTCGTTTTGCTCGATGAATTAACGACTTATAGGGTCTATTTAGAAGGAGTGAGATCTGCGGTATTCAAACGCCCCCTTACGGAGGTCATCGTCCAACCTCTAGCGATTGCTCATCGCACGTTGGAGCGATTAGAAGCTTTAGTTTGTGCTTCTTCTCATGCTGTGCTGCAGGATCAATTACCGGCGCTGCGCTCTGTTGTTGAACGAACATCGTCTCTTGAAAATAACGACAATATCGATAACGAACTCTCGTTGTTTGATACCTTATTGAACTATCTCAATCGTTATCTGGACCCAGAGCGAGACAATCGCATTAGTTGGTGGAAGTGATAAGCTAACTTACGAAATATTTGGATTAGCTCGACCTAATTTCACGATGTCCTACACTCAAAGTATCTAAACTTTAGTTGGGTGTTGGAATGAGGGTATTTAACTTTTGGAACAATCTATCGGTTCAACGCAAAATGATTCTTTTGGTGTTGTTGCCGATAGCCTTGATTATCTTCTTAGCATATCGCCAAATTTCAACGCTTAACCTCCAATTAGATAACCTTGTCAAAGTCGAAGCTTTAGTTCGCTTTTCTGAGATTCTGTCAGAAACCCACGCACAAGCTAATGATGCGAGGTTAAATAAAACCACGATAGCACTGTCATCAATTTTTGATTCCCTTCAACGCTACGCTTCCACTATTTACAACGAACAAGATCAAGACAGAATTAACAATCTTCTCGCGGATTACAGAGAGAGCATCACTTCAATCGATGAGTCATCTGACGCCAGTGACACCAAGGATCTAGTCGAATGGCAAAATGACAGTTATAAACAGTTACTTCTGTTCATCGAAAAAACACCGCTTACAGCGGTACTACCAAAAGTTGATGGTCATCTCGTAGCACTTTCCCAGCTTGAATGGCTGATGTTCTGGGCTGATGAAGAGATTTGGCAAATTAACTTATTGGTAAAAGAACTTCAGACTGGAAACCCACGTACTCAGGACATCCGTGAACACATCGTCAATTTGGTCCAAAGCCAACAACTTTTTGTTGAGAGATTCGTCGCGATAAACGCTGATGAAGCGCAAGTCAGTCTATTGCTCGAAGCATTTTCAAATATGGTTTTTGAACAGAGCAGTATCTTTAGACAGCAATTACTCAACCAAAATAGTGAAACAACACTATCTATCGCTGAAATCCAAAGCGGAATGGATGCCTTGGACTTGCGCCTTAATCTTATACAAGGTGTCTCTCAGGCCATCGAGGTTCAATTAAGATCTGAGATTAGAAACCTTGTTCAACACTTCGAACAGCAACGAGTGTTCTTTGTAACCATCGTTAGCTTACTCACCATATTTATCATCGTTATTGCTGTGAGTGTTGCACACCGGGTAACACGAAATTTGAGTCTGGTGCTTTCCTTTTTAGAGAATAAAACCAATGTCGGTGATGTGCCTTTAACACGACAAATTGGTGGTAAAGACGAATTGAGCAGATTTGCTAGGGAAGTGGAAAGGTTGAACCATGAACAACACGAAAGCCAACGTAAACTCCTTGAAGCAAAAGAAGATGCCGAGCAGGCAAAAGAAAATGCAATTGAAGCCAGCAAAGCAAAGAGCAGCTTCCTTGCCAATATGTCCCATGAAATCCGCACACCACTGAATGGTGTTATTGGAATATCGGAAGTTTTGTCCGATACCGAACTTACCGCAACACAGAAAGATTATGTCGACACAATAGAAACATCGTCACATTTATTATTGAGTTTAATTAATGACATATTGGATTTTTCTAAGATTGAATCTGGTATGTTACAAATTAATCCACATTCCACATCGATTCGAGAAACGATCTACGACATTGCCTCAATCGTGGCGCCGAAAGTGAAAGAGAAAGGTGTGGAACTCAATGTCGACATCGATCAAAACGTACCATTTAGGGTGCTTGCCGATGATCATCGCATGCGTCAAGTGCTAATGAACTTTATGTCTAATGCGGTTAAGTTTACCGACAAAGGCAGTGTAACCATTGGTGTTCACCATCAAGGTGAATCGAACAAACATGGCATCGTTATTATTTGAAGTCCAAGATTCAGGTATTGGTATCGACAAAGAGAGACAGTCAAAAATATTCGAAGCATTT
>ASHK01000428.1 GCA_000695745.1 Vibrio madracius
ACTTTAAATAGACCACTGCGGAGTGGTAGTTCAGTTGGTTAGAATACCGGCCTGTCACGCCGGGGGTCGCGGGTTCGAGTCCCGTCCACTCCGCCACTTATTTAGACAGAGTTAAGTCTTAAAAAATAACTACAGGGGTGTAGCTCCAATTGGCAGAGCAGCGGATTCCAAATCCGCGTGTTGGGAGTTCGAATCTCTCCACCCCTGCCATATTCAAAGGCTCTGACTTAGGTCGGGGCCTTTTTTGTTTTCGCTTTTTCAAAGCGATGTGTTGGTAACTGGGTCGCCAGCCTGGTCAAATCTCCCCACCCTTGCCATATTCAAAGGCTCTGACTTAGGTCTAGGCCTTTTTTGTTTTCGCGTTATTCATAAAGATTGTTGACACTTAATCGTGATCCCAATCGAACCTCCTAAGCTCCGGCCTAGTTTCCCTTGCCATATATAAAGGCTCTAAATGAACTAAAAGCCTTTTGCTCTGCGAACGACTGTCCCCTGAATTTGTTGAAATACGGCCTTGCCTACTGGTTGAGCCGGTTTGCTACTTTGATAATAAGATCAGTCACGTTTGCCACTTGTCGAAGCGCTTTGGTGTAACCTAGGATCGAATGTCAAAAATGCAGTGGTTTCATCTATTACTAACCAAGTGCCATCTGCAATAGTGAAAGAGTTTGATGTGGCGCTATATTTTCATGTATTTCAGGATGACGATTACGACAATAATAGGCAACACTAAGGTTAGTGTTTGAATCTTAGCTCTCTCATAATTGGGACTGGAGAAGTCCAAGGATGTTGACTATGTTTATGAGTACTTCGGTAGATTAGTCTTTTTGTTTCTGGGTGTTATTGTTGTCGAGTTAAGACTTATCTGCTGTATTTTGGGGATTTCCCCATTAAGTTTTGGGTAAGGAAGACTGTTATGACCATGATTTCATCAAGGCAGTTTGCCCGATGGCTTAGGGAAAGATTCGCTTCAGAAAAAGATGGAGTGATTCTAACGAGAGAGGATATTAATCAACTATCCGGTAGGCAAAGTTTCACACTTGGTTTCATCAATGACATTCACTATGAACTGATGCAATACGGTATTGCCTTTGTGACCGACACCAGCAGAGAGAAATTCTATTTGATTCCGGTTAACTCTGCGGAAAACTGGCGCAAAAACTGGAGATGCAGTATGAAAAAGAGCTCTACTGCAATGTGTTTCCAATCGAAAAGTCTGGGTAATAAAAAGCCTCCACTCGGAGCTTTTTACTGACTAGGCCATACCTTGAATAATCACAAACTTCTCAAGTAGCTCATCATCGGTTTCCACATGGTTTGGATCGGTGATGATACATTTTGTGATTGGGCAGACGGACTGACAAGTTGGTTTGTCGTAGTGCCCTTTGCACTCTGTGCATAGATGGGGATCGATCTCAAAGATTTCGCTGCCCATACTAATTGCCCCATTAGGACATTCAGGGTCACACATATCACAGTTGATGCACTTGTCAGTGATTAATAGTGCCATGGTTACTTACCAGTTGGGTTACGTGTGTCTTGTCCTGAGTTTAGGTTACGCATAAGTAGTGCGTAGTCCAGATCCAACTCCTCTGGTACTGGAATAAAGACGAAGTGACCGTTACCTTTAGCGTCGTCGATGCTTTCTGATTTACGGTTTTCCATCACTTCTAGGCTGAATACCACATTGCCTTTTGGTGTCATTAACTCAAGCTATCGCCAACTACAAATTTGTTTTTCACTTCAACTTCAGCCAAGTGGCCGCGACGTTTACCGGTAACTCACCTACAAATTGCTGAGAATCGGAAACGGAATAACCGTAGTCATAGTTTTGGTAGCTGTCATGAGTATGACGACGTAGGAAGCCTTCCGTATAACCACGGTGAGCTAGGCTTTCTAGTGTGCCTAATAGTGATTCATCAAACGGCTTGCCAGCAACAGCGTCATCAATAGCTTTACGGTAAACTTGAGCAGTACGAGCGCAGTAGTAGAAAGATTTAGTACGACCTTCAATCTTAAGTGAGTGGACACCCATCTTAGTCAAACGCTCGACATGCTGCACCGCACGAAGATCTTTGGAGTTCATGATGTAAGTACCATGCTCATCTTCAAATGCCGCCATTTTATCTTCTGGACGATGGCTTTCAGAAAGCAGTACGACTTCATCCGTTGGTTTACCGCGACCAATAGTGGTCTCTGGACGCTCATCAACGACTTCAACGGCTTGTGCTTCAGGAACAAATTCTTCGACAATTTGACCTGCGTCGTTTTCAGTCGCTTTTTCAACTTTGTATTCCCAGCGGCATGCATTAGTACATGTCCCCTGGTTTGGGTCGCGTTTATTGATGTAGCCAGATAGTAAGCAGCGGCCCGAATAAGCCATGCAAAGTGCGCCGTGTACGAATACTTCTAGCTCGGTTTCTGGGCAATGTTCACGGATTTCTTCAATCTCTTCTAGCGATAGTTCACGAGAAACAATAACGCGCTCAACGCCATTCGCTGCCCAGAACTTAACGGTCGCCCAGTTTACCGCGTTTGCCTGTACTGATAGGTGAATCGGCATTTCAGGAAATGCTTCACGAACCATCATGATAAGACCTGGGTCAGACATGATCAGTGCATCTGGACCCATTTCAACAACAGGTTTCAGATCGCGGATGAAGGTTTTTAGCTTCGAGTTATGTGGTTGAATGTTACAAACCACATATAGCTTTTTACCTAGGGCGTGTGCTTCATTGATACCTATCTGAAGGTTTTCGTGGTTGAATTCGTTGTTACGTACACGAAGGCTGTAACGAGGTTGACCCGCGTAAACCGCGTCCGCACCGTAGGCGAATGCATAACGCATGTTCTTAAGGCTGCCAGCAGGTGACAGAAGTTCTGGAGTAAACATTGCTTTATATCTCTAATCTGATTTCAAGTCAGTGTTGTGCCACCTAATGGCACTAAGGGGCGAAAATTTTACGCTAATATGGAGAGGTTTCCAAGTTTTGTATTGAGCTCGCAGAACGCGAGCTCAGATAAGCAATAGCTATTGCTTTGGTAAGCCGCCTAAGGCGTCGTATAGATTTGGTAGGAATGCGCCAAACTCACCGCAAAGCAATGAGAAGTCAGCATCCATTCGAGCTGCAGCATCTTCTCTTGGAATGTCATCATTTTCATCTTTCAGTTCATCACTGAATTTAAGACGTTTAATACTGCCATCGTCAGCCAGAATAAACTCGATACGTTCTTGCCAATTCAGCGCGAGCTTCGTCACGAACTTGTTTGCTTCAATATGACCAAGAATCTCATCGCTCGACAGTTCTTGTTTCTTACAACGGATAACACCACCGTCTTCTAGCACTGACTTAAGCTCTGCTTCATCAAGAATATTGAAGCCAGTAGGGACTTCGCCGCTTTTAACCCATTCGGTTAAGGTATTCTCAATAGGTTGCTCAGGGAAAGCCGGAACAACAGGCAAGCTGCCCATTGTTTTTCTCAATAGAGCGATGACATCCTCTGACTTCTTAAAGCTGCCTGCGTCGACAATAATGAAGCCTTCTTTTGGCAGAATAAGTAGATGGGTGAGATTACTGCGGCTGAAAGCTCGTGGAAGTAAGTCGATGATGATTTCATCTTTCAGGTCATCTTTTTCTTTTTTCTTAAGTGGACGACCTTCTTGTGTTTCAAGCGCTTCAACTTTGCTGTTTAGTGACTCTTTGATCACTGATGCAGGCAGTTCATTTTTTCTTCTTTCTTTGCACACAGCAAAATGCGGTTTTCAGACACGTGGGTCATCATGTCGCCATGTTTTCCAAGCGCTGTCACCCAACCAAACTTTTGCTTATCCTGACTACCACAAGGTGTAAAACGAAACTCTTCAAGCTGCTGCTCGAGTTTATCGGCGTTAAATTCAAGATCCTTGTTGAATCGATAGACCAAACAGTTTTTAAACCACATATTACTCTCACCTTTAGAATAGATAGCTGCACATGATAGCAATTTTCAAACAATTGTCCTAGCTTAAATCTTCAATATGACAACCTAGATTGTGCGAAAGTTATATTAAAAATTGTTTTCAATGGTCACAAAAGTGTCATAATAATTCTTGATAATGCATGCAGTTGATTAGATTCCATAAGGTTATTCAGATATGTCTAGAAGAATCCTGGTTGTTGAGGATGAAGCACCAATTCGTGAAATGCTGTGTTTCGTGTTAGAGCAGAAAGGCTACCAAGCTGTTGAAGCAGAAGATTACGATACCGCAGTAAACAAACTGGCTGAACCTTACCCAGATCTTGTTCTGCTAGATTGGATGTTGCCCGGTGGTTCAGGTATCAATTTCATAAAGCACATGAAGCGTGAAGAGCTAACCCGAAACATTCCAGTGGTGATGTTGACGGCTCGTGGTGAAGAAGAAGATAAAGTGCGCGGCTTAGAAGTTGGAGCCGATGACTACATCACCAAGCCTTTTTCCCCAAAGGAGTTGGTAGCGAGACTGAAGGCGGTGATTCGCCGTGTTACACCAACCGCGTTGGAAGATGTCATTGATGTTCAGGGTCTAAAGCTAGATCCTGTGTCACACCGTGTTACTGCGAATGATGCTCCGCTGGATATGGGGCCGACTGAATTCAAAATGCTGCATTTCTTTATGACACATCAAGAGCGCGTATACAGTCGCGAACAACTGCTCAATAACGTTTGGGGTACTAACGTTTATGTTGAGGATCGCACGGTAGATGTACACATTCGTCGTTTGCGTAAAGCATTAGAGTCCGCAGGACATGATAAATTGATTCAGACCGTTCGAGGCGCTGGCTACCGTTTCTCTACCAAAGGCTAGCATCGAACTGGAGAGATAAATGGTTGAAAGGTTAACCTGGAAAAAGCTGGCCTGGGAGCTGGCTTTTTTTTACACCCCTTGGATTGTTGTTGGGTGGATATTTGGATACATGCCGTGGTTACTTCTCGTTGCCACGGTTTTGCAGTTGATATGGCACCTACATAATCAAATGCGTTTGTCTGCTTGGTTGTGGGATGAAAAGCGTCTTACACCGCCATCCGGTACAGGCAACTGGGAGTCGTTATTTAATGGCATCTATCGACTTCAACAGCGCCAAAGACGTAAACGCAAAGAGTTAACCAACCTGATTCGCCGCTTTAAAAACGGTGCGGAATCGCTTCCCGATGCGGTGGTAGTGTTTCGTAGTGAAGGCAATATCGTGTGGTGTAACAAACTCGCACAGCACCTTCTCGGCTTTCGCTGGCCTGATGATTCAGGACAGCCGATTTCTAATCTTATTCGTACGCCAGATTTCATTAAGTATCTAAACAAGCAGGATTTCTCTGAACCTCTAGAAATGCGTTCGCCTTTAAATGTGGAAAGAATGCTCGAGCTTCGTATCGTGCCGTATACCGAAGGTGAGCACTTGATGGTAGTGCGTGATGTCAGCCAACTTAAGCAGTTGGAAGGTATGCGTCGCAATTTCTTTGCTAACGTTTCTCATGAACTGCGCACGCCAATGACCGTTCTGCAAGGTTACCTAGAGATGACAGAGGATCCAGACATGGTTGTTGGTCCTATGTGGACCAAGGCTCACGGTGTGATGACCGAGCAGCTTAATCGAATGAACAGCCTAGTGAATCAATTGCTTACGCTCTCTAAAATCGAAGCGGCACCGATGCATGAGTTGGACGAAGTTGTTAACGTGCCTGCTATGCTTGAAGTGCTCGAAAAGGAGGCGATTAGTCTAAGTGGTGAGGATGGACATAAGGTTGAGTTTGATGTGGACAATAGCCTGAGAGTCTTTGGCGACGATGATCAGCTAAGAAGTGCTATCTCGAATCTGGTTTACAACGCGATTAAATATACGCCACCGGGAGCCAACGTAAAAGTACGTTGGTATCAATCTGCTCAAGGTGCATGTTTAGAGGTGGAAGATACCGGTGATGGCATTGAGCCTCAGCATTTGCATCGATTAACAGAGCGTTTCTATCGTGTTGATAAGGCGCGCTCTCGTGATACCGGCGGAAGTGGGTTGGGATTAGCTATCGTAAAACACGCACTGTCTCATCATGATACGCATCTGGACATTCACTCGGAAGTGGGCGTAGGTAGTAAGTTCTCATTTATTCTTCCAGAACGTTTGGTAGTGAACTAATGGCGATAAGTGGAAGGTTAAGTTGGTCAGTATTGCTTTTGAGCGCGGTAGCTTTCTCTTCGCAGGCTGCTGAACTGCCCAAATATACCAAGCAGCCTGGAGTAGCCGGAAACTTATCCTCGGTAGGCTCTGATACGTTATCGGGCATGACCACCTTGTGGCTTGAAGAGTTTAAGAATATATATCCCAATGTTAATGCCCAGATTCAAGCTTCAGGATCATCCACTGCACCTCCTGCGCTCGCGGAAGGGACGGCGCAATTTGGCCCCATGAGTCGGACGATGCGTCTAAAAGAAGTGGAGTCGTTTGAGCGCCACTATGGATATAAACCGACGGAACTGCGAGTGGCCATCGATGCTATCGGAATATTTGTTCATACGGATAACCCTATAAAGGGATTGAACTTCCAGCAAATAGATAGTCATTTTTCCTCAACACTCCGTTGTGGAAGTAATCACTACATAAGTAAGTGGGCACAGCTAGGCGTTAAGGCACCGTGGAGCCAACGTGCTATTCAGATGTTTGGTCGTAACTCGGTATCGGGAACTTATGGTTATTTTAAGAATAATGCGTTGTGTGGAGGTGACTTCAAGCGTAACGTGAATGAACAGCCAGGTTCGGCATCTGTTGTGCAGTCAGTCGCCTCATCAGTGAATACGATTGGCTATTCGGGTATTGGCTATCAAGTATCGGGAGCGAAGCTGGTTCCTATTGCTAGGAAAGGTAGTGACTATATTTTACCAACTCAAGACAATGTGCAGTCCGGACGTTATCCACTGTCTCGGTTCCTATATGTTTATGTCAACAAGGATCCACAGCGAAAACTGGACCCGATAGAAGAAGCCTATATTCGTTACATTTATTCTCGAGAAGGTCAGCGAATCGTAGAGGAAGATGGCTATGTTCCGGTAAGTCGAGAGTTCGCAGAACAAGAGTTAGCTAAGGTTGGGCTAAGCTTTAACGACTAATCTCTGTGGCGGTTGACCTAAGGTGGTAACGTAACTAATCGAATGTAAGTTGCCATCCTACCGCTTGCCAGTAGTGTTGTTCGGTTTGTAAGTCAGCGAAGAGGAGCCGATTTTGTTCTAGCCATCGCTCTTGCTCACAACTCATAGTCCAGACATCATCGATAATAGTAAGCTTGAGAGGCAGTAACTCTTCATTTCGTTGTCCGTTGACGATGATGGCAAGTCGTAGAATCCTTATCAAAGCCAGTATGTGTCTGTTTTTAAATAAGCTGAACTCAGGAAGTTCTTGTAACTTAAGCGACTTTCGTTGAAACCGAGCCAGAGTGGCTAAGATGCGCTGCTGCTCACTATTAAAGCCTGGCATGTTGGTATGGGCGAGTATATAACTTGAATGCTTATGGAAAGCTTGATAGCTAATGCTGAGCCCAACCTCATGAAGCAGGGCGCCCCATTCGAGTAGACTAAATAAGTCACTTTTCTTTTTTAGATTGAGTGGCTCATGTATTTGGTTTAGAAACTCAACGGCTTGTCCGCGAACTTTGGCTGCATGATCCAGATCGACAAAATGCTTAGCGGCCAAATTTTCAGTGGTCCGCATGCGGATATCAGAGCGCTGGAAACGTTGTTCCATTTCGTAAAGTAAGCCTTCACGTAATGCGCCTGTTGAAAAGTGCATTTCACGGATTTTTAAGCTTTCAAAAATCGCTGTTAATATCGCGACACCCGCGGCAAAGACGGGCTTTCTTTCCTCCGTGAGTCCGACCAAATTGATGTCCTCAATAAGGGCAAAATCACACAATATATCGATAAGTTTATACAAACGTTTGTAGGTAATCAGGCCGTCTTCATATCCTAAACCAATTAAGACTTCCTTTATTGCTTTAACGGTTCCCGAGGAGCCGAGAGCTACTTCCCAGCCTTGTTTTTTGTATCGAACTGATAACGCTTCAAGCCTTTGCTGAGCCGATAAAATCGCTTTGGAGAAGTTTTTAGTGGAGAGTTTGCCGTTGGCAAAGAATTTAGCGGTGTAACTCACACACCCCATTTGGGTGCTATTCAATAAAACGGGATCGAAAGCTTTACCTATGATGAGCTCGGTACTTCCCCCACCAATATCCACCACCAGTTTCGACTTGGACTCGGTTTGAGTGTGTGCAACACCACTGTAGATTAGGCGTGCTTCCTCTTCGCCAGGAATGACTTCGATGGCAAAGGGCAGAACATCGCGCGCACGCTGCAAAAAGATGTGGGTATTGTTGGCGATACGCAAAGTGTGGGTAGCGGCAATACGGACGTTTTCCGGTTCAAAGCCTTGCAGACGTTCGGCAAACATAGCAAGACACTCTAATCCTCGTTCAATCGAGGCATTATCTAGGTTATGCTGCGCGTCTAACCCAGAAGCTAACCTCACACGCTGTTTGTGTCGGCTGACTAGTTGTAGGTCTTGATCGACGACTTTGGCGACAACCATATGAAAGCTGTTCGAACCTAAGTCGATAGCGGCGATATCTTTTATACTACTGTCCTTGGTCTGGCTCATGATTAACCCGCTGCTCTTTGGTTTTTCTTGTTTGTTTCTCTATCTTCTTAAGATAGTCGTAAATGGCGATTTGTGAGCGTACTTTCTTACGGTTACCGCGCGGTACGTAGCGGTTACTCATTTCTTTGTCTATACAGCGTGCCTTCATGGTATCAGTAAAGTGAAGGTTAATGATGTCGATAATTCGTTGTTTTAAACGAGCGTCGCGCACTGGAGCGGCAACTTCAATACGATGGTCTATGTTGCGAGTCATCCAATCGGCGGAAGAGATATACGACCCTCGGGTCACCATTGTTATGCGCAA
>ASHK01000429.1 GCA_000695745.1 Vibrio madracius
GCCATTAATAAAGTTCCATCACACCGAGCGCTGGCAATGCTTCGCGGTCGCAATGAAGGCTTCTTACAATTAACGCTTAACGCCGATCCTACGAATCAGGAAAACGTGCGCGAATCGCACTGTGAAACCATTATTGCAGAGCATTATGGTGTTCACCTAAGCCAAGCTCCTGCGGATGCATGGCGTAAACAAGTTATCAGTTGGGCATGGCGCATCAAAGTATCGATGCACATGGAAACCGAGTTGATGGGAGCACTAAAAGAGCGTTCAGAAGTGGATGCAATTACTGTGTTCGCGACAAACTTGAAAGACCTCCTTATGGCTGCACCAGCAGGCCCAAAAGCAACGCTAGGTCTAGATCCGGGTTTGAGAACAGGTTGTAAAGTGGCCGTGGTCGATACCACCGGCAAAGTGTTAACAACAGAAACTATCTATCCTCACCCACCACAAAAGCAATACGATAAGTCTGCACAGGTTATTGAGCAGCTAGTACGTCAATACAATGTCGACCTGATCGCGATTGGTAACGGTACAGCCTCACGCGAGACAGACAGCTTTGCGGCTGATGTAATTAAGCGTGGCAATCTTAAGGTTCAAAAAATTATCGTCAGTGAAGCCGGCGCTTCCGTGTATTCAGCGTCGGAGCTTGCTGCTAAAGAGTTCCCGAATATGGATGTGTCGCTGCGTGGTGCCGTTTCCATTGCACGCCGACTGCAAGACCCACTGGCTGAGCTGGTGAAAATCGACCCTAAGTCTATTGGTGTGGGTCAATATCAGCACGATGTCAGTCAAACCATGCTGGCTAAACGCCTAGACGCCGTCGTCGAAGATTGCGTAAACGCCGTTGGGGTTGACGTCAATACTGCATCAGCTGCGCTACTCACTCGAGTGGCAGGACTTTCATCAACACTGGCGCAAAACATTGTCGATTATCGTGATGAAAATGGCCGCTTCGAAGCCCGTACAACCTTGAAGAAAGTCGCCCGTTTAGGTCCTAAAGCTTTTGAGCATGTGTGCAGGTTTCCTTCGCATTATGAATGGCAAAAACCTCTTGATGCCTCTTCGGTTCACCCTGAAGCGTACCCAGTGGTCAAAACAATTGCTGAGAAAACGGGCCGTAAAGTGCAAACGATTATCGGTGATAGCAGCTTTTTGAAGTCCATTAATGCCATAGATTACACCGACGAGACCTTTGGTTTGCCAACCGTCACCGATATTATCCGCGAATTGGATAAGCCAGGCCGTGACCCTCGACCTGAATTTAAGACCGCAACCTTTGCCGAAGGCGTCAACAAGATCTCCGATCTAGAGCCTGGAATGGTATTAGAAGGTGTGGTGTCTAACGTTGCTAACTTTGGTGCCTTTGTGGATATTGGCGTTCATCAGGATGGGCTGGTACATATCTCTGCTCTCACCGATAAATTTGTCGCTGACCCTCGCGAAGTGGTTAAAGCTGGCGATATCGTCAAAGTAAAGGTGATGGAAGTGGATGCAGCGCGTAAGCGAATTGGTCTTTCCATGCGTTTAAACGACGAACCGGGACAAGATAACCGACCGAGTCGCGGCTCATCTCAAAAACCGAAAGAATCTCGAAGCGGACAGCGCCAGCACAACCCTCGCCAAGACGCGGGCAATAGCGCTATGGGCGGGGCATTCGCAGCCGCTTTTGCCAAAGCGAAAAAATAGCCTCTCTCGATGACAAAAGAGCACCTTAAGGTGCTCTTTTTAATTCACTTGATACCAAACTGTCTCGTTACGTGACCGCAATAATATCAGATGGCGTATTTGGTGCGACTGCATGGCCATAGTGGTAACGAATCACCGTGCGGCGTTTCGCCATCTTCCCTTCTAGTATCGCTGCCTCTATTATTTTCTTCGGCAAGCGAAAACGCATCGCATAACCTTTTCCTTGAGAATGACTGTAAGTATTGAGCGACAATAACCGAAACCAGCTTTCTACCAGATTATGCGGCTGTGAATCCTCTTCTTCCACCTCATATTCAGGATGTTCAGCAGGATCCCAAGCACTGCGTTTACGACGTTTTTCATCTTCATTGATGCGCCGTTCAGCATTGGTTCTCGCCAACTCGGCCGTAGCAATGACAGGCTCTCTTACTTTATTGTCGCGCGCCACCTGTTCTGTTTGTGGATTCACGGACGGCGCAATAACCGGGGCACTTACACTGTTGGGTGACACGATCATGGTCACTCTCCTCTGTAATGAGTGATTACAGCCAATACCTCTACACTTAGCCTTTCGATTGAATTATCGTCAATCGTCTCAATACAGTATCGGACAAAATGCATAAAGCTTTACCGATTTTGTGTAAAAACCTGCAAATATCAGCGAACTAACGCTTGTACCTTATAGATAAAGCCGCTTTGCTCGGTAATAAATGGGGCGTGTGAAGAGTCCTGAAAAACATGTGATTGATGGCCGCATGTGCGCGCATCCAGCTCTTTTGCAACGCGAACTGGCACCAAACCATCTAATCGACCGTACCAGCGGTGAACGGGCATCGACAGCTCTCCCAACTGCTGACGCAGATCGAGCGAATCCAACCAATTCAGTCCTAACATCAGTGCTTTTTGAGAGGGCATAGCCGAGATAACACCGCTTCTTTCAGTTGTTTCACATCATGACGAGCGCTCGGGCTGCCCATAGCTTGAAGTGCCATAAAGCGTTCAATGGTTAGCTTGAAGTTTTCTGTTAGCTGTTCAGTGAATGCCGCCAGCACATCCTTTTTAATCCCGCGCCACTGCTCACCTTCAGAGAACTTAGGTGAGCTTGCTAATGTGACCAACTGAGCGATTCTTTGCGGATAGCAATGAGCGATATGAGTCGCCACCAAACCACCTAATGACCAACCCAACCAAATGGCATTGTCAGGAGCATCTTCCAATAACAACTCACAAAACTGCTCAAGAGACTGGTACTCAACGTCATGGCTGAAACCGTACCCGGGTAAGTCAACACTATGCACCGTGAAAGACTGAGCCAGTTCAGCGCTGCACTTTGACCACACCGCACCATTCATGCCCCAACCATGAAGCAACACGATATCGGGTCCTTGACCTTCAGAATGCCAATGTACTTTTGATGCTGAGCTCACGTTATCTCCTACCGATTCATACTATATTGAGGTTGTTTTGCTTCATGCTAAACAGATATTCACAAACGTCAAATTAGACCAATGAAACTGCCGCTTCTCATTCCTTCGCTGTGCCATTTGTGTGGTTTGACTATCGATTCCACGATGAGCCACCAGCTATGGTGTCAGCATTGCCAAGACCAAATGACGTTTCAGGTTAAACGTTGCCATTGCTGCGGTTTACAAATAGAAACTCAAACCAGTACCTGCGGCCAGTGCCTTAAATCACCGCCTCCATGGCAGAAAATGTACTGCTTGGCAGACTACCGATACCCAATGTCCACACTCATCCAGCAGATAAAAAGACAAAAGCGTTACTGGCTACTTCCTCCTCTGGCTCGAATGCTTCGTGGCTTGATTCCGCATCCCGCGCCCATGATGGTTACGGTTCCGATGAACTGGCATCAATATTTGTTGAGGGGATTTAACTTGAGTGAAGTGATCGCCCACGAAATCGCCAAATCCACACCTCAAACTCAACTAATGTCCGATATATTTCATAAACACTCCAGAACACTAAGACAAAAAACCTTAGATAAAGCCGCTCGATTACGTAATGTTCGACACGCGTTTTCGCTGCATCAGCGCCCAAAAGCACATCATATTGCGATAATTGATGACGTGGTTACAACGGGAGCAACGGTCAGACATTTAAGCGAATTATTACGTGAGGTGGGGGTCGAGAAAATCGATATTTATTGCTTGTGTCGCACGCCCAATGACTCAATAAAATCACCGAAACCTCAAGTTGCACACAATACAGGCAAATAATTTTGGCATCTACTCACTACAAGAGTAGAATAGAGGTAATAACCTACAACTATACTCAGGTATTCGTCGTGTCAAATCCAATTACTATTACAGAAAGTGCACAAAGCCACTTTGCCAAACTACTGGCTCAACAGCCAGAGGGTACGAACATCCGTGTTTTTGTCGTTAACCCAGGCACTCAAAACGCTGAATGCGGTGTGTCTTATTGCCCACCAGAAGCGATTGAGTCAAACGACACTGAATTTAAATACGAAGCCCTATCCGCTTATGTTGATGAGCTCTCTCTACCTTTCCTTGAAGATGCTGAAATCGACTTCGTCACAGACAAAATGGGTTCACAGTTAACGCTTAAAGCGCCAAATGCGAAAATGCGTAAAGTCGCTGATGATGCGCCATTAATGGAACGTGTCGAGTATGCTATCCAAACTCAAGTAAACCCACAGCTTGCTGGTCACGGTGGTCACGTTAGCCTGATGGAAATTACCGAAGACGGCATTGCTATCGTTCAATTTGGTGGAGGTTGTAACGGTTGTTCTATGGTTGATGTAACCCTAAAAGAAGGTATTGAAAAACAACTTCTTCAAGAGTTCTCTGGTGAACTTACAGCGGTTAGAGATATGACCGAGCACGATCGTGGCGAGCACTCATACTACTAAGTGACTTTTCGCCATTAACGGCTATGAAGTTAGAGCAGAGCGCCAAGGGAAACCTTTGCGCTCTGTTTTTTTATGGTTCTATTTGGCGATGACTCAATTCCTATATATATTAAGCAATACAATAATTTCTGTTCCGCGAGCTCACACGACTAACCAACATGGAACAACGCTAAGGAGATAAGCCATGCCGTCCAAAAAAGGACCCGAAATCTTAGCCCAAAAGACCGTTGCCGAATCTCGGCTCTTTAAGATTGAGGCGTTAGACTTAGCGTTTTCTAATGGCACCAAACGCACGTATGAGCGCATGAAACCAAGTGGTCGTAACGCGGTCATGATGGTTCCTATTACCGAGCATGGTGATATTTTATTGGTTCGCGAATATGCCGCAGGGACAGAACGTTACGAACTAGGTTTTCCTAAAGGACTTATCGACCTTGGTGAGTCTCCTGACCAAGCCGCAGTGCGTGAGTTGAAAGAAGAAATCGGCTTTGGAGCAAACAAGCTGACTCCGCTCAAGGAAGTCATCTTAGCGCCATCCTATTTTTCAAGTCGTATGACCTTGTTCGTTGCTCAAGATCTGTATCCTGAGCAACTTGAAGGCGATGAACCAGAACCGTTAGAGATTGTGAAATGGCCATTGGCTCAGGCAGATGAGCTCCTTTCACATATGGATTTCTCCGAGGCACGCAGTATTACCGCATTATTGCTGATGTTAAGAATGAAGTCAGAATTAGGACTATAACGTGACGGCACTAAAAAAAGATCTCTCCCACCTTATTCCTGATGCCATCAGCATTGCTCGTCTGGCTGGACAGCTCATATTGGACATTTATGAAAACAAGCAATATGAGGCTTTTACCAAAGAAGATGAGACGCCAGTCACCACCGCTGACCTCGCGGCTCACAAACTGATTGTCGAAAAACTCAGTCAGTTAACACCAGATATTCCGGTACTGTCTGAAGAAGCGGCAGATATCAGTCTGGAACAACGTTCGCAATGGGATACCTATTGGCTTGTAGATCCACTTGATGGTACTCAAGAGTTTATTGCTCGTAGCGGCGATTTCGCTACCATCATTGCACTGGTTCGAAATCATAAGCCGATTATGGGAATCGTTTATGCGCCAGTGTCAGGCGTGACTTATTACGCCTACGAGAATAAAGGGGCGTGGAAGATCCCAGCGATGGATGAAAGCTTGAGAATTAACGTCCTCAAGCATGATGCTCAAGATCAATCTATT
>ASHK01000430.1 GCA_000695745.1 Vibrio madracius
GGTCAAACCATCCTTAAACCAGGCAGTCTGCATATCATGCTGCTAGACGTTGAAAAACCAATGAAGGAAGGCGAGACCATTAATGTTGAGCTGACCTTTGCCAATGGTGAAGTTCAAGTATTGACCGTACCCGTGAAAAAAGTCATGTCAGGCATGAAAAAGCACGCACATCATTAAGCGACAAAACAAACGCCAAATCACTTACCGGCCAACTCTCACCGTCTTATTGAAAGTAGAAATGCCGTTTTAGCCCGATAGGAATCCTCCTGCCCCAAGCGCTTTAGAGCAGCATTGGGGCAGGAGGATTGGACCTTATCGGTACTCGACAACATGAGCGACGTAGTCAGTAATTTCAATATCCCCAATACTATTTTGAAATAGATCAACAGAGAAAAACGTCGGGTTATCTTTTGCCACTTGGCTTTCGATTTTCGCCAACAGTTTCTCAAAGTTCGCATCGCTATGTACGGTAAAGGTGTTCACTTTTTCTAAGTGATTGGCCTTAGCTTGTTCGGCCGTCACATAAGTCTCAGAGTATTTGGCAGCGAGTTCTTCCACATGATCCGTGATGGTAAAGCCATGAACTGAGCGAGTCAGAATATAGACATCATCCGATAATTTCACTTCTTGAATGCCTTCCAGCGCTGTGGCCATTTCTTGTTTGTTATGGTTTTCTTGTGACAAATGCTGTAACGACTCAGCATAAACGCCAGATGAGAAAACAAATAGTATAGGGAGTAGATATTTATACATAATTACGTCTCTTGTTATTAATACACAATTATTATTAGCAACCTCTCACAATCATCATTCAAATAACATTGAATAGCGTTTAACTATCAATGCAATATTATTTAATTGACACTATAAAGTGGTGACCAATCAAAGCTTGATAGATTGAAAGCATCCCTATCAAGTACTGGTTAAATATTGTGAGCGTTCTGTTTCTCCATTGAATCCTATGGCTATAAAATTTGCATAAAAACAATCTACCAACAAAATTAAATCTTTGTTTTTAATGAACTTTCACTAAAATACGGGTAAAGACTATAAGCAGTTCGCTAAAACAGTCATTACCTCTCACCTAGCCTGAATGGTCAGCTCTCCTATCCAATAACAGAGTGGGAATATAAAGAAAAACATTAAAGCTAAACAAACATTAATGATTATGTAATTTAATTATTATCACCTTTTTATTTTCCATTGATTCAATTGCCTCTTCAAATAGGCATAGTTTGTATGAAATCAAAACTATTGCTTTATTAATCTCTTAATACAGCCATGTTGTGTAGAAAAAGATAGAACAAACTTGGAGTCATATAATGTCCTTTGAACAAAAAACACAGCATCTATTGATGATGTATTTGCAGATGAATTACTCGATTCAACTATTGATAAATATACCTTCCCAACCGTTGAATCAAACCCTGACGCGGCGTATCAATTCGTTTCTGACGAGCTCATCCTCGATGGAAACTCTCGTCAAAACTTAGCTACGTTTTGCCAGACGTGGGTAGACGGTAATATTCATAAAATCATGGATGAATGTATCGACAAGAACATGATTGATAAAGACGAGTACCCTCAGACTGCTGAGATCGAGAATCGCTGTGTGCATATGCTGGCTGACCTTTGGAACGCTCCAAATCCGCATAACACAATAGGTTGCTCAACCACAGGTTCCAGTGAGGCTGCGATGTTGGGGGGATGGCAATGAAATGGCGCTGGCGTGAAAAACGTCGCCAAGCAGGTAAATCTACAGACAAACCCAACCTAATCTGTGGTCCGGTACAAGTTTGCTGGCACAAATTCGCCAAATATTGGGATATTGAATTGCGTGAGATTCCCATGGAAGGCGACCGTCTACTGATGACTCCGCAAGAGGTACTCGCGCGTGTTGATGAAAACACTATTGGTGTCGTACCAACTTTGGGGGTAACTTTTACTTGTCAGTATGAACCTGTGAAAGCAATCGCAGACGCCCTAGACCAGTTACAACAGACAACAGGGCTTGATATTCCTATCCACGTTGATGGTGCGAGTGGCGCGTTCATTGCCCCTTTTTGCGAGCCAGAACTTGAATGGGATTTTCGCATCCCACGAGTGAAATCCATTAATGCTTCAGGTCATAAATTCGGCCTAGCGCCATTAGGCGTAGGTTGGGTCGTGTTTCGTGAGGCCAACGACCTACCTGAAGATCTCATTTTCCGCGTGAACTACCTTGGTGGTGATATGCCAACGTTCGCTCTGAATTTTTCTCGTCCAGGTGGCCAGATCGTCGCCCAGTACTACAATTTTTTGCGTCTTGGTAAAGAGGGTTACAAACGCATTCACGACGCGTGTTATCGCTCTGCACAATACTTAGCAGATGAGGTAAACAAAATGGGACTCTTTGACATTATCTACGATGGTCGTGGTGGTATCCCTGCGATGAGTTTTAGCCTAAAGAAAGGAATAGACACTGGCTTTAACCTGTTTGATCTTAGTGATGCGATCCGTGCCCGCGGTTGGCAAATCGCTGCCTATTCCATGCCTTCCAATCGAGAAGATTTGGTCATCATGCGCATTTTAGTACGCCACGGTGTCAGTCACGACATGGTTGATCTTCTGGTTCAAGATCTAAAACGCACCATCGACAAATTCGGCAAGTTCCCCGTCGTAAATTCTGTGGATGAGGCCAATTCTCGAACGTTTAATCACAGCTAACTGCAATGCAATCATAGGCTAGAGATCTAGCCTAATCCTTCTAATCACAACTATTTTTCGACGCACCACGCTTCTCCAAGTAGAGGCGAGCGATCTTCATGATCGAAGGGGCGTATTTAGGAATCGATTTAATCAGAGGTAAACATGGCCGCGACTCAGAAGCCGTCTGCTTCCATCTTCATCAAATACTTATGTTTAAGCCTATTAGCTGTTTTCATGCTAGTAGGTAATATTACCAGCGAGCCTTCCCAAGGTATCTCGCGCCTCAATGTATTCACGAAAGCTCAAGCTCATGAGCAAATCAATAGCGATAAACAGACTGCCAGCACATCGGCAATCATCGAGCTTCGAAACCGCCACAGCCTATATGGGTAGTAACAATGCTGCGCGAGCACCCCACTCTGGCTATCTTTATCACACTGGGCATCGGTTATTGGTTAGGTGCGCTCAAATTTGGTCACTTCAGCCTAGGAGCCGTAACGGGAACCTTGATTGCGGGAGTGCTAATTGGCCAACTTGACATTGCTATCTCATCACAAGTCAAATCGATGTTCTTCACTATGTTCCTATTCGCTGTCGGCTATGGCGTAGGTCCACAATTTGTTCGAGGTATCGCTAAAAACGGTGCGCCACAAGCCATATTCGCTGTTGTTATTTCCGTTCTCTGTTTCGCGGTAACCTATGCTGGAGCTAAAATAGCTGGTTATGATGTTGGTCTTGCCGCTGGCCTGTGGGCGGGCGCACAAACCATTTCCGCATCGATAGGTCTAGCGACCGATGCGATAAACTCTAGTGGAATGAGTAATGCCAAAACACTACTCGACCAAATTCCTGTCGCTTATGCCATCTGCTACCTATTCGGAACGATAGGAACAGGCATGATCTTGGCCTATGTTGGTCCAACACTTATTGGCGCAAATCTCGAAGAAGCATGCAAAGATTACGAAAAAGAGATGTCGAAGGGTACACCAGAAGAGGGCATTTCTCGTGTGTGGCATCGATCTGAAACCCGCACGTATCAATTGTCAGATGCAGTTGCTGGGACAACCGTCGCTCACTTCGAATCACAGCATCACTCTGAACGTTTATTCATTGAGAAAATCAAACGCCAAGGTCAAATCCTTGATGTTGAACCAACGATGACGCTGGCAGCAAAAGACTTAGTCGCCCTTACTGGACATACTGATGCACTAGTTCATGCGCAGCAATACCTAACCGAAGTCGCCGATCAAGACCTAGACAACATCCCATTAGAAACCGTCGATCTTGTCGTGACTAACAAGCAATTTGCAAACCGCACGTTAGTATCGCTGGCAAGTGAAGACTACACCCGTGGTGTTTTCCTCAATAAGATTACCCGTGGTGCAGCTAGCCAAGAAGTCCCTATGCTCGCTCAAACTGAGATTCATCGAGGTGACGTTCTTAGTATTACCGGTACGAAGTTGCATACGACACGCCTAGAAAAAGAAATTGGCCATGTTGACCGTACAACCTCGCAAACCGATATGGTTTGGGTCGGCTTGTTCATTGTTATTTTCGGCTTAATTGGGGCACTGTCTGTCAATGTCGGCGGAGTTCCTGTTACATTATCCGTATCTGGCGGGGTACTAATAGGCGGTCTAGTTCTGGGTTGGCTACGTTCCATTCATCCAACATTCGCTCGTCTTCCAGAACCAACACAATGGTTTATGAATTCGATTGGCTTGAACGTGTTTATCGCTATCGTTGGCATATCAGCCGGTCCTGGTTTTGTCTCTGGCCTCAAAAACGTCGGACCGGAACTGTTTTTGATTGGCGCAGCAGCCACATCAATTCCAATGCTGCTTGCACCACTGATCGGAAAATATGTATTTAAATTCCATCCAGCAATCAATCTAGGCATCTGTGGTGGCGCACGTACCAGTACCGCTTCTGTTGCAATGGTGGGCGAAAAAGCAAAAAGCAACATTCCTATGCTTGGTTACACCGTACCCTATGCAGTTTCCAATACGTTACTTACACTCATGGGCATGTTCATGGTCCTATTCTATTAGGCTAATTTCTAGTCACGACGCAAAGATTCAAGCTCCTTACTAATCTAAGGAGCTTTTTTATTATTTGCTTTATATTTATCGGTCAAAGAAAATACCGTTCCCGCTGGCAAACCACTGAAATAAAAGTCTTTATTCAAATCATAAAAAATTAAAATACAATTAATTTTATTTTTTTCGTCTTTTTTCTTGAATTCCAATATCCACTGACCCTACCTAGTAATTGTCGATAATTGAATAGGTATTTAAAGTGAAGAAAACAGCGCTAACTCTGTTACTGATTACACCAATGATCAGCCAGGCTAATACAGGAAAAAAAGTAGGTGTCGGTTTGGCATTCGATCAAGGACTGAGTGTAGTTGTCGATTACAATCAACAAGTTAAGTTCATTGCGGGTGACAATGGCCTAGCTTTGGACTACTCATTTTTAAAAGGAAATCTTTCAGCTGACACGCCTTTACGTTGGTATGTTGCTGGCGGTGCTTATTATGACTGGAATAATGATTTTGGTGTTCGAGTCCCTATTGGCGTCAATTTAAACTTTGCTCAGGATTGGAATTTATATGCTCAAGTCCACCCTGAATTAAACATTAACCACGGATTAGACCTTGATATTGGCGCTGCACTTGGTGTCACTTACAGCTTCTAATTTTTATCAACAACACTGACTATTTAACAAACAGAGAAATTTATTATGAAAAAGACATTTTTACGAACGTTACCTTTGTTATTTTTACCACTGGCACCGCTAGCATCCGCTGAACCTTATATCGGTGCGGGCTACTTGTACTCCAGCTACGATGATATTGACGTTTCAGGCTCTAACAACGGTTACACGATTTACGGCGGCTACAATTTTGCAAAACTCTTCTCCGCCGAACTCGCTTACGCTGATTTTGTCGATACTAACTCCCCTATCGACAACTCATCGATCTACTCTAATGCATGGTTAGCGAGCGGAAAAGTGACGCTACCAATCGCCATTTTCGACGTTTACGGTCGTTTAGGTATGGGTAGATTCTCCAATAATATCAATACTTCAACAGATGTCTTTGGTGGTATTGGAGCTGGCGTATCGTTAGGTCCTGCGCGTGTTGCATTGGAATATACCAAGTATGACACTGCGATTGTTAAAGACAGCGTTAACTTACTCGTAGAGTTTCATTTCTAATCTGGTATCCAAACCCAAAAAACCAAAGCTTTAGCTTTGGTTTCAGACTGCTGACAAAGGTCTAGCTTTCGAGCTAGACCTTTGATCTAATAGGGGTATCGAAT